>JBBQDF010000040.1:0-11472 GCA_038319475.1 Thermoanaerobaculia bacterium | reverse complement strand
GCTCCGCGACAGCGCGAAGCTCACCATCAGCGCGCCGAAGAGCATCTGCGTCATGACCGCGACGAACCCTTTTCGACGGACGTTCCCGAACGCCGCGACCCCGATCGCGCCGATTACGGCGCCGATCCCGAACGCGGCGAGAAGACCGCTGAACCCCTTGGCGTCCCGGTGGAAGATTTCCTTCGCGAAAACGGGAAGATACGTGACCAGCGCGACCGAACAGAAGCTGCCCGCAAAGGCCATCACCACGAGGGCCAGGAGCGGGCCGCCGTCGCGCACCGCCTTAACCCCCGTTTTCAAGCTCCGCCAGACGGGCTCCGCGGCCGGGGCGACGGGGGCTCCGCGCTTCAGGAGCAGGATCGCGGCGATCACCGCGATGAAGGAGACGCCGTTCAAGCCGAAGCACGCGGCCGCGCCGAGTTTGTAGAACGCGATACCGGCCAGCACGGGCCCGATCACGCGCGCGAGGTTGAACTGGATCGAATTCAACGCGACCGCGTTCGAAAGGTCCTCGCGGTCCACGAGGGTCGGGACGAGCGCCTGGTAGGCGGGCCCGCCGAAGGACTGTGCGAATCCCACGACGAACGAGAGGGTCATGATCATCCAGACCGCCACGTGATGCGTCGCGATCAGCCCCGCGAGGAGGAACGCGGAGGTCAGCTGCACGAGCTGCGACGACAACAGGATCTTCCGCCGGTCGAAGCGGTCGGCGAAGACGCCGCCGAAGAGGGAAAAGACGAGAAACGGGGCGGCGCCGAGAAACGCGTCGAGCGCGAGGAGGGATGCCGATCCGGTCATCGTGAAGATCAGCCAGGCCTGCGCGACCTGCTGCATCCACGTGCCGACGCTCGACGTGAAAGCCCCGGCCCACAGGAGCCGATAGTCGCGGTACGTGAAGGCCTTGAATGTGCGGTTCAGCGCCGGAAACGGCGCCGCCGAGGGAAGCCGCGCCTCGTTGCTCAATTCTGCGGCGGAACGGGCGAAGTCTTCTCGATCTCGCCGGTCATCGGAACGAAGCGCACCGGGATGATGTCCTTCTCGGTCACCCGGCCGTTGCCATCCTTCTTGAAGACCTTCAGCTCCTGGAAAAACCCGCCGACCGGAATTACCATCCGCCCGTTTGCGCCCAGCTGATCCAGCAGCGGCTGCGGGATGCGCTCCGGCGCGGCGGTCACGATGATGCCGTCAAACGGCGCATGCTCCGGCCAGCCACGGTACCCGTCTCCCGCGCGCACGGTGACGTTGCGGTAACCGAGCCGCATCAGGCGCTCCCCGGAGGCCCGGGCGAGATCGTCGATGATCTCGATCGAATAGACGTGCCTCGCGACCCTCGCGAGCACGGCGCTCTGGTACCCGGATCCCGTGCCGATCTCGAGGACCTTCTCGTCGGGGCCGAGCTCGAGAAGCTCGGTCATCAGGGCGACGATGTAGGGCTGCGAAACCGTTTGCCGGCTGCTGCCGATCGGGACGGGCCCGTCGTCGTAGGCGTGCTCCCGCGAGGAGGCGTCCACGAATTCGTGTCGGGGCACGTCGCGCATCGCCGCGAGTACACGCGGCTCGCGGACGCCGCGTGCGACGATCTGCGTCTCGACCATCCGGGCGCGAAGGCCCGCTGCGTCGTCCACCGGCGGGGCGGGTGTCACCGCGACCCTTGCCTCCCCGCCGGGCCGGCACGCGACCGCGAGCAGGAGGAAAAAGGCCAGCCCGGAGAGCGGGAATTCGGCCCCACGGGCCCGCCTCAATGCCCCGCTCCGGCCGCAACGGTGGGCGCCGGATCGAAGCCGTGGGCAACGCGCCCGCCGACGACCGTTCCGAGAGTACGGATCGAAGGGACCGACGACGCCGGAACCCGCATCGGGTCTGAAGCGAAGACGGTCAGGTCCGCCTCGAAGCCGGCCGCAATCCGGCCACGGCGGTCCTCTTCGAACGCCGCGAACGCGGCGTCCGAAGTGAAAAGGGCGAGCGCCTCTGCTCTCGAGAGCCGCTCTTCGGGACGCCACCCGCCCGGGGGGCCCCCCGCCGTATCCTGCCGCGTCATCGCCGCATAAAAGCCGAGCAGCGGGTTCTCGGATTCGACCGGGAAGTCGCTGCCGCCCGAAAGATGGGCGCCGGCCGCGAGGAGGCGGCGCCAGGCGTACGCGCCCGCGATCCGCTCAGACCCCACCCGTTTTTCCGCCCACTCCATGTCGGAGGAGGCGTGAGTCGGCTGGACGGAGGCGATGACTCCCTCCCGCGCGAACCGCGGGATGTCTTCGGGAGCGATCACCTGCGCGTGCTCGATCCGCGGCCGCCCCCCTCCCGGCGGCGCACTCGACTCGGCCCGCCGCGCTGAAGCGAACGCGTCGAGGGCGACGCGATTGCCACGGTCGCCGATCGCGTGGATCCAGAGCTGCCACCCCGCGTGTCGCGCCTGCCGGGCGACTTCGGCGAGCCGCTCGGGAGGGGTCACCAGGAGGCCTCGATTTCCGGGCTCGTCGGAATAGTCCGCGAGGAGCGCCGCGCCGCGGCTCCCGAGCGCGCCATCCGCGTAAGCCTTGACCGCGCGGACCGTCAGGAAATCGCTGCCGCGTCCGACGCGAACGCCGCGGGCCAGAGCCGCACGCAGATTTGCCGCTTCCGGCGACACCGTCGCGTACACGCGCAGGGGCAGCTCTCCGCGGCCGGCGAGCCGCTCGAGCGACGCGATTTCCGCCGGACCGTACCCGGAGGCGTCCTGCACGGACGTCAGACCGAGACGCGCGCAGGCGCGCGCCGCGGCCAGGATCTGACGCTCGAAATCCCCGGGAGAAGGCGCCGGCATCGCGCGGTTGACGAGCTCCATCGCGTTGTCCACGAGCACGCCGGAGGGCGAGCCGTCCGGGCGGCGCAGGATCCGGCCGCCGGCCGGGTCGGGGGTCGCAGGACCGATCGCCGCGATCGAGAGCGCCGCCGCGTTGACCCAGATCGCATGTCCGTCCACGCGGCGCGCGACGGCGGGCCGGTCGGAGAGGACGGCGTCGAGATCGCGGGCGTCGGGGTAGGCGCCTCCCGGCCAGCGGTTCTGGTCCCAGCCCCGTCCCTCCGCCCACGCGCCCGCGGGCAGTTTCGACGCGATCGCGGCGATCCGTGTCGCGGCCTCGAACGCCGTCGCAGAGCCCTTCAGGTCGGCGGTTTCGAGCGATTTTCCGAGGCCGGCGAGATGTCCGTGGGCGTCCGTCCAGCCGGCGAACACGGCGCCGCCGGAGACGGAGAGAACGCGCGCGGCAGGAGCGAGTTTTCGCGCGCGCGCCGGATCGCCAACGAAGAGGATACGGCCGCCGCGAAGGACAACCGATGCGAGCCCACCGGCCGAACGCGACGATTCGTAAACCGTGCCGCCTTCGAGAATGAGGTCCGGGATCCCGCTGGCCGCGTCCTTCGACGCCGAGGCGGACGCCGCTGCCATCACCAGGGAGAGGAGTCCGGAGAGAAGCGGCATCCGCGCGATCTTAGCCCGGATGAATCGCCCGGACTCACGTCCGACGGACGAGCAGGACCGTCTGATCGTCGTACTGCGGCATACCGCGCGCGAAGGCCGCGACTTCCTCCAGGACTTCGTCGCAGATCTGGCGGAGCGGCAGCTCGCGGCGGGCCGAAAGGTCCGCCCCGAGCCGGTCGAGGCCGAACTCCTCGTCGGCCGCATCGACCGCCTCGGTCAGCCCGTCGGAGTACACGCAGAGAAGGTCGCCCGGCCGGAGCTCCCGGATCTCCTCGCGCCAGGAGGAATTCGGCAGCATGCCGACGGGTACGCCGGTCGAATCGAGCTGCTCTCTATCGCCCGAGGCGCGCAACACGAGCGCGGGGTTGTGGCCGGCGGAGACGTAACGCAGGACACCCGTGTCCGGCTCGAGCAGCCCGAAGAAAAGCGTCAGAAACTTGCGGGTCGCCGCGAAACGGCGGAGGTGCCGGTCGAGCCGCGCAACGAGCTCCGCGATGGTCTTCGCTTCGTCGATCTGAAGGTGCACGGCCGCGTGGACGGTCGACACGAGGAGCGCCGCGGGCACTCCTTTCCCGGACACGTCCGCGACCAGAAACGCGACCCGTCCGTTCGAGAGCGGGAACACGTCGTAGTAGTCGCCCCCGATATGGCGCGCGGGGATGTTCGCGGCGAAGAGCTCCACGCCCCGGATCGCGGGAAGGGACCTCGGGAGAATTTCGCGCTGGATCGCGGCGGCGAGCT
The DNA here is from genome assembly GCA_038319475.1 of Thermoanaerobaculia bacterium. Classification (GTDB taxonomy): domain Bacteria; phylum Acidobacteriota; class Thermoanaerobaculia; order UBA5066; family Gp7-AA6; genus JALYUA01. The sequence continues at coordinate 7,274 of JBBQDF010000040.1, read as the reverse complement.
CGAGCTCCCGCTCGATGCGCTCCTTCTCGATGGCGTCCTGGTGCAGCCGCGCCGTCTCGATCGCGGCCGCCGCCTGGTTCGCGAACAGCGACAGAAGGCGCGCGTCCGTGGCGGTGAAGTCGAGAACGCTTCCGTCGCGCGACTCCTTGTCCGCGACCGCGAGGAACCCGAGCCGGCGCCCCGGCACCGAGATCGAGACCGCGAGGCACTTCTCGCAGCCCGACAGCCGCTCTCCCGCCGTGGGCAGGGAGGCCGCGAAATTGTTGATGGTGGCCTCGCCGTCCGGGATCCGCCAGGACGCGAATCGGTCGCGCGGCACGAAGTCGCCGCCCAGATTGCGCTCGTAGAGAATTCGTCCGCCGTCGTCGAACAGGACGAGTGTCCCTTTCCCCGCGTCGGTCAGCGAGATGGAACGGAACAGCACCTCATCGGCGAGGGCGCCGAGATCGAGCTGGCCCCCGAGCGACAGGCCGAGATCGTAGAGGGACTCGAGCTCCAGGAGCCGCGTGCGGATCTCGAACTCCGCGCCCTTGACCTGGCGCGACAGCCGGTGCGCCGCGACCTGCGCGCCGAGCACGAACCCGAGGAACGCGGCGACCTCCTGTGCTTCCTCGACAGGGACGCCGAGGAGACCGAGCTGCCCGTGCACCTCCCCTTCCGCGGCGAGCGGGATCCACAGCGCTTCGCCGACGAAACCCGCGGCTTCCGGGAACGGGTCCGGAGGAAGGAGCGCGGCCGCCCCGTCCCCGCACTGCCCGCCTCCGCTCCATCCTTCCTTCTCGCGGACGTGAAGGGTGGCGGCGCGCGCGCCGCTCCACTGCAGCGCCGCTTCCGCGAGGCGGGCCATCAGCGGGCGGTCCTCCGCGGCGCGGCCGCCGGCGTGGACCTTCCAGAAAGCGGCGAGCGGTCGCGACGAGGCGGGAGACGCGGGAGACATCCGAAATCAGCCTTCCGAACCGGAGCTCGCCCCGGAACCGGGCCGTTCCTCGCGGACCGGGAGAGAGCGGGACGGGATCATCGTCCGATCAGCCGGCGGCGACGGCCCGCAGCGCTTCGTCCTGCGTGGGATAAATGGCGGCGTACTGGGCGAGGCCCATGATGCGGAACGTCTTGTCGATCGTGGGCGTCAAGGAGCAGAAGGCGAGAAGGCCCTTGCGGTCCATCACCTTTTCGAGCACTTCGATCAGGATCGAAATGCCGATCGAGTTGACGATCCTCGTCTTCTCCAGGTTCAAAACCAGCGCGCGCGCCCCGGCGTCGAGCTGCTCGTAGGCCTGCCGCGCGATCTCTTCGCCCCCCTGATTGTTGATGTACCCGTCCGTCTGGAAAATCGCGACGTCGCCGCGGCGCTCCACCTGGATCTTGCAGGATTCGCTCACTTGTACTTCCTCATGAGGATTCGCGTTCCCCATTCTCCCGACGTGATCGCGACGGAGTCCATCAGGCTGCGCATGATCTGCAAGCCCCACCCCCGCTTCTTCTTGCCCGCAAACGTCTTTTCCGGAGTAGGGATTTCGACGATCTCGTGATCGAAGCCCGTCCCCTGGTCGAAGACCTCCACCTCCAGAAAGTCCGGTCCTTCATCGTCGTCTTTCCCGACGCGGAAAATCAGGTGCACCCGATCGTCGCGGGTATGGGCGTGCTCAAAGGCGTTGATGCACGCTTCGACGAGGGCAAGCTTGACCTCGTCGATCTTATCGTGCGGCATGTCGATGTACTCGCCCATCGCGGCGACCTGGGCCGTGGCGACGATCTCCATGTCGGAGGCGACCGGGATCGTCAGCGACACCTCGCGAGCGCCGGCTCGTTGGAGACCCGGGCGGACCGACTCGCGCTGTCCCATCAGTTTCTTTCGGCGCCTCCGAGCAAGGAATCCGCCCGGTCGGCGGAGCCTGCCTCACAGAATAACGCCAAAGGGAGCGCCTGTCGGGAGCGGCCTCGATCGCGGGAGGGCCGGCTCGCGAGCCGCGCAAGCCCGGAATCGAAACGGGCGCTCGAGAAAAATTCGCCGCGTGTGCGGCAGACGGCTGCGGTCATCGCCGCGGCCTAAAAGCGAAGGAAAAGGTGCAGCGCCCGAGCCGCCACGGGGGCGATCCGACCGTCGGCGAGCAGGAGCAGCATCATTCCGACCTCTCCGCAGAGAACCGCCCACAGGAGGCTCGAGAGCTCCGGGACGAGGCGCGTCAGAGAGAGTGCCTTTCTCATCGAACTTCGTTCGGTAGAAGTGCAAGGCGGCGGCCATGTCTGTGCAGAGGCGCGTATTCGGCGTAATGCTTTCAAAGGAAACGAGATATGGCCTTCGACTTGGATGCCGCGCGATGAACCATGTGAGAACATTATGGCACATATACGGCATCAGGACGATTCGGTTGGTATTTAAGATCTTTATCGCCAGAGATTTGAACGACGAATGGGACTTAAGGATACAGTGTCTCAATGTCCCAGGGATTTCCTGCGGTACAACGTCCGGCGGCTGATCCCGAGCATTCGCGCCGCCCGGCTCTTATTTCCGCCCGCCATCTTCAGGACGCGGCGGATGTGTTTGTCTTCGAGGGCTCTCAGGTCGGGGATTTCACCGTCGGAGGCGGGCTCCACGTCCGAGAAAGATCCCGGTGCGCGGCTCGGCAGCCACTGGAGGTCCTCCAAGCGGATAACGCCGGCGCGCGAAAGCGCCGCGGCCCCTTCGAGCAGGTTTTCGAGCTCGCGGATGTTCCCGGCGAAATCGTGCGCGAGGAGCGCCGCGAAAGATTCGCGATCCAGGGTCAGGACCTCCCGGCCCTCGCGCGCGGCAAACCGTTCCAGAAAGTGACGGGCGAGCTTCGGAATGTCCTCCCGTCGCTCCCGGAGAGGGGGCAGATGAATTTCGACCACTCGGAGGCGGTAGTAGAGGTCCTCCCGGAAATCTCCGCGCGCGATGCGCTCGGAGAGGCGCGCATTTGTGGCGGCGAGCACCCGAACGTCGATCGCGATCCGCTTGCGCCCGCCCACGCGCTCGATTTCCCGCTCCTGCAGAACCCGGAGCAGTTTCGACTGAAGGGCGAGCGGCATGTCTCCGACTTCGTCCAGGAACAGGGTGCCGCCGTTGGCCGCCTCGAAGCGCCCCGTTCGAGCCTCGACCCCCGTCGCGACTCCCCTCTCGATGCCGAACAGCTCGGACTCGAGCAGGCTCTCCGGCAGGGCCGCGCAGTTGATGGCGGAAAAGAGCTTCTCGGCACGGTCGCTGCGGGCGTGAATCATCCGCGCCACGAGCTCCTTGCCCGTCCCGCTCTCGCCCGTGATCAGCACCGAAGTCCGGGAAGGGGCCACGCGCCCGACGAGATCCAGCACGCGGCGCGCCGCGGGCGAGTCGCCGACGAAGAGCCTTCCCGCGGCCGAACGGCCGGTCTCATCGAGCAGCCGGCGGTTCTCCTCCTCGAGTCGCTCGCGGTCGCGGGTCAGCCGCTCCAGGTGCCGGCGGTTCTCGATCGCCATGCCCGACAGCCCCGCCAGCGAGATGAGGAAGCGCGTGTCGTCCTCGTCGAATCCGGCCTTCCCGCCGCGCCGCAGCTCCTTGTCGGCGAGCACGAGCACGCCGACCGTGCGTCCCCCCGCACGGATGGGAACTCCGACGGCGGCGGACACGAGGCTTCGGAGCAGCCGGAAGGCATCGCGCCGCAACGCGCCGTCGCAACGGAGGACCTCGCCGATGAAATCGTCTCCCGCCAAAATCGCTTCGGTCGGCCGCCGCGGGAAGCCGACGCGGGCTTCCGCTCTCCGGGCGCCGCCCTCGCCGAAGGTGGCCAGGTAGCCGCGCGAAGCGTCGAGCACGCCGACGGCGCGGCCGAGAACGTCCTCGACTAAGGCCTCTTCGTCGGGCAGGGAACCGAGCGAGAGGCCAGCGTCGTAAAGAGTCTCCAAGAGAAGAAGCTTGTGATGGGTCTCGAACTCCGCCGAACGGTCGATCACCTGGTAGCGGCTTGCACCTTCTCGCGATGCATCTGCGCGACCGTCAATTCCGACGTGCGGCTCGGAGCCCAGCTCGGATTCCATTTGTGATTCTCCGCGAGAAGCTTGTCCGCGCCGTCGAGGTCTCCGCGGCGCGCGAGGACCTCGGCCAGCAGGGCGCGCCCCTCGTATACCCACCGCCTCGAATCGAAATCCGCCCAGCGGTTGGGCGGGTTTGTCATTTCCTGCAGAAGCGGGAGGGCCTCGTCGACTTTCCCCGCTTTCAGCCGGACGCGCGCCAGCATGAAGTTCCACGTCGGCCAGTAAGGCTTGCGCGTGGACCCCTTGAGCTGTCTGGAGGCGAACGCCTCCCATTTCGGACGGACCGCGACAAGCCCCCGTTCCGCCTCCTCGAGCCGCCCTTCCTCGCCGGCCAGAATGGCCGTCGTGAAAGCCCGGCCGATCTCGAACTGCTCGTCGAAGCTCTTGTCATGGGCGATCGCCGCGACCTTCTGGAGAACCTGCCTCGCCAGCGGCACGTTGCCCTCGAGGATCGCGACCCGGAACGCCCGCATCAACGGCTCGACCCTCCCTGGGTCGTACGCCGCCTCCTGGGAAGCGCGTACGTAGTTTTCCACCGCCGCCGCCGCGTCGCCCTTGCCCTCGTACGCGACACCGAGGTGGTTGAAGGACTCGTAGAAGTCGGGCTTCAACGCGAGCGCCTTACGGCAATTGGCGATCGCTTCGTCGTAGCGGCCGCTGTATGCCTGAATCTCCCCGAGGCTGTCGTAAGGATTGGCCTGGTCAGGGGCCATGAACTGGTACTTCTTCAGGTTTTCGATCGCGCGGTCGTAGTCCCCGCGGTACCCGTAGTAGTAGCCGATCTGGTTGTAGGCGTCGGCGTTGTTCGGCTCGACTGCGAGGAGCTCCCCGAAGATCTGGAAGGCGTGGTCCATGTTGCCGGTGTCGATCTGGTCTCGGGCCAGCACCATCGCCGCGCGGATGTCGCTCGGGTATTTCGCATGAATTTTTTTCGCCGTCTCGACGTACCGCTTGTGGTCCATGTCGATCATGGCCTGCTGCATGTCGACGTGAAGGCGCTCGTGCTCGGTGAGCCGGGCGCGCTCGCGACTGGCCCGCCGCGTCAAAGAGATCTGCTGCTGCTTCTCGGAGTTCCGGGCAAGCCCGACCATAGCCATCGCGAACTGGGGGTCGATCTGGAGGGCCCGGGCGAAGTCGACCCGCGCCTCCTTGAAATAGAACCGGCGTTCGTTTTCGAGCCCCTGCCGCCAGGCCTGGTACGCCTCCTCCGATGAGGTGGTGACCTCCCGGTTGTTCCTGGTGTACACGACCGCCACGGCGACGCCCGCCGCCAGGAGCAGCAGGACGACCGCGGCCAGCTTACCGGCGCGTGCGAGCCTCATATTCAACTCCTCATACGTCCGGCAGTACCGGGAGTTTCATCACTCCACCCTCAGGAACAGAAAGGTCATGTCGTCGTATTGATCGGCCCCGGACACGTGTCCGCGAATGTCCGAAAGGATGCCCTGCGCAATGTCGTCCAGGGAGGCTCCGGACCGGGACGCCAGCGAGTCCATGAGCCGGTCCTCCCCGAACGGGTTCATCGCGGGATCCATCGCCTCCGAAAAGCCGTCCGTGTAGAAGAAGATCAGGTCCCCACGGCGCAGAAACATCTCTTTTGTGTCGTAGGCAACCTCGCGGAAAGCTCCGAGGGGCAGCCGGTTTTCCGGCGGTTCGAGAAACGTCGGCCCCCCGTCCCCGGCGCGGATCAGGATCGGGAGGGGCTGCCCTCCGATCGAGTACCGCAGGCTCATCGCGTCGGGGTCGAGCAGGAAATAGCCGAGCGACACGAACATCCGCCGCTTGATCGAATAGATGCGGCGGTTCGACTCCTGAAACAGGACCCCGGGGTCTCGGGTCGTCAGCGCCCGCGAATAGACGATTTCCTTCGCGGCGACCATCAGCAGAGACGCCGGGACGGACTTGCCCGAGACGTCCCCGATGACGATTCCGAGCCGCGGGTCGTCGTCGAACGAGATGAAGTCGTAGAAATCGCCGCCGACGACCTTCGCGGGAAGGCTCCCCCCGAAGAAGGAAAACCCGGGCACGACGGGAAGCGACCGCGGCAGCAGGCTCGTCTGGATGTCGCGCGCGATTTCGAGATCGCGCCGAAGCTCCGCCTGCCGGGTCATTTCGTCGTGCAGCAGCGCCGTCTCGATCGCGAGCGCGGACTGGTTGGCGAGTGTTGAGAGAAGAGCTTCGTCGTCGCGATCGAACCGCTCGCCCGAGAGCTTTTCCTTCAGCGCCAGAATTCCCATCAGCCTGTCGCGGTACGCCAGCGGGACGACCAGCCGGAATCCCTCCTCGATGAGGCGCGCGCGGAAGTTTTCACTCTCCGGGTCCGCGAAATAGACGGAGAGGTCTTCGACGCGGACGGGCTTGCCTTCCTGCCGGAGGATCCGCCGGACGACGGCCTCGGGGGGAACGCGGTCCTCGCGGCGGCCCCGGCGCTCGAGCCAGCCATCCCGTTCGCGGAGCCAGATCGAGGCTTTTTCGAGGCGCATCGTGCCGGCGATGCTTGCGGTCAGGTAATCGGCGATCTTGCCGAGGTCGAGCTCCCCCGTGATCGCCTCGCTCATTTCCAGAAGCGCCCTCTGGTAGTCGAATTTGTCGCGGAAGAAGAGCTTGTCGAGCGGCGTCTGGAGCCTCCGCCTCAGAAACTCGAAGAGCGGCAGCACCACGAGAAAAAACCCGAAGTTGAAGACGGGGGACGAGCCCGGCCGCGAACGGGCGAAGAGGGCGTTCGCGCCCGCGATGGCGGTCGCGTAGAACCCGAAGAGGATCGCCGTCGTGATCGCGTACAGAAACGTCCGCCGCACGACGAACCGGATGTTCAGCATCTGAAACCGGACGATCGCGTACGCGAACGTCAGCGGGATCAGGATCATCGGGATGATTCCGTAGAAGACGTATTCGTCCGTGTTGAACGCGGAGGGGAGGATGATCCCGAGGAAGAGATACGGGAGCGTCCCGAGGATCGTCCCGACGAAGACGTGGAACGCCTGCCGCCGCTCCCGCGCGTCCGGCAGGGTGAACGCGGAGTGCGCGAGCGACGCGAGGCCGAGGATCAGGTAGTCCCCGAGCAGCGCCCAGGAGGAGAGCGGCGCCCCCGAAAGAATCGAGACCCGCTGCCCGCGCACCTGTCGCAGCAAGTCTTAGAGGAAGACCATGGGCGGGATCGCGTAGAGGAAATAGAGAAGGGTGGGACTCGCGGAGAGAAACTCCTGGAGCCGCACCTTCCAGCGCGGCGGCTCCTCCCCCGTCACCTC
>JBBQDF010000039.1:0-11570 GCA_038319475.1 Thermoanaerobaculia bacterium | reverse complement strand
CCCCGTGGGAGTTGGGAAGTGGGTCGGGGGAGCGGATCCCGGCGGGCCGGCCCTGTTGCGCGGGTCTGCGAGTGGAGGGATACTCGCCCACAGTTTCAGAGTCCAACCCTTGGATTTGCCCGCCCGCGCTTTTGCGGAACGGGTCTTCGGGTCGAAAGGAGAACTCGTGAAGAAAATAGTCAGCCTCATTGCTGCCGCCGTTGCGGCGCTCGTCCTCGTGGCCGCCACGCCCGATCGCGGGAAAACCTTCGATGTCACGGCGGACACCATCGAAGCATGCTCCTGTCCGCTGTTCTGCCCCTGTTATTTCGGCGCCTCGGCGGATGAGCACATGTGCGAAGCCAACAACGTCTATAAGTTCCGGAGCGGGAGCCATTACGGAAACGTCGACCTCTCGAACCAGATGGTGTGGGTGTCTCTGGATCTGGGAGGCGAGTGGCACCACCATCCGGGTCCCGGGATGGCGACCAAGTGGGCGGTCGTGACGTTTGACAAGGGATCCTCCCCGGAGCAGCGCACGGCAATCGGCGCGATTCTCAACACCGTGTTTCCCGTCAAATGGGCAAAGTTCGAAACCCGCGAGGACTCCATCTCCTTCTCCGACGGCGCGAAGGTTGCCGAGGCGAAGCTCGCCAGCGGGCTCGCTTCGGTGCGGCTCGACAAAGCGCTCGGCCCGGACAAGGCGACGCCGACGGTCGTTGGAAACCTCCAGTACTGGTTCTCGAACTCCAACGACGGGTTCCACCTCGCTTACAGCACGCACCATTTCGACGGCGAAAAGAAGTTCTCCTATGAGAAGCGCAATGGATTCACCACGGCCTGGAAATCCTCCGGCGAGGTGAAACCGGCGGCCGCGAAGATGGCTTCGCGCTGACGGCCGGGCGCGCGGGGACGCGCGCGCGGGGATCGCTGCCGCGAGACGGGAAAGGGATGGCGGGGTAAGATTCCGTCCCGTGACGTTCGACGACATCGACGAACAATTCCGGGCGGTTCCGAAGGCTTACGACCGGCCGAAACCTCTCGAGGGGGTTCGCACGCTGAAGCTGCCCCGCTTCACGGATGATCGCGGGTTTTTTCTCGAGATCTTCCGGGCGGCGGCGAACCACCCCGAGAGCCGCGCGCTCGCCGAGTTCTTCGCTCCGCCCGCGAATCCGCCCGCACAGATGAACTTTTCGACGGTGGACGCCGAGAACCACATCAAGGGCCTGCACTACCACCTCCGACAGGACGACATCTGGTTTTTCCCTCCGCCGTCGAAGGCGAAGGTGGTGCTCTACGACATCCGGAGGAGCTCCCCGACGTTCCGCCGTTCGCAGGTGATCGTCGCCGGGGGCGGACAGGACCTGCTCATCCGGATCCCCATCGGGGTCGCGCACGGCTACCGTCCCCTGACCAACCCGTGTTCCCTCCTGTACTGGGTCACGGAAACGTTCGACCCGGCGTCTCCGGATGAATATCGGATCGCCTGGGACCATCCGGATGTGAAAAACCTGTGGGACGTGCCGAACGGGTGACGGGAAGCGCGCCCCTCGCCCCTCGCCCGGCGCCGGCCCGGGCGCCAGCCGCTTATAATTCTCGCCCTCCCATGAGCACCATTACGTCCCTGTTCGATCTGTCGCGAGTGCCGCCGGTCGATCAGGTGGGGATCGATGAGCGCTCAGCCGGGCTCGCCCGGCGGTCGATCAAGAAAGAGGCGAAACGCGCGGGGATACGCCTCGCGATCTCGATGCTCGACCTGACGACCCTGGAGGGGAAGGATTCCGAGGGAAAGGTGCGCCAGTTGTGCCGCAAAGCCATCCGGCCGTTCCCCGAAGATGCGACGGTGCCGCATGTCGCCGCGATCTGCGTGTACCCGAACTTCGTGGCGATCGCGAAGGACGCCCTCGCCGGCAGCGGCGTCAAGGTGGCCTCCGTCGCGACGGGTTTTCCCGCCGGTCAGGTCCCGCTCCCCGTCAAGCTCGATGACACGCGGCGCGCGGTCAACGCCGGCGCGGATGAGATCGACATGGTGATCGACCGGGGAGCCTTTCTCTCCGGCGAGTACGACCGCGTCGTCGACGAGATCCTCGCTGTGAAGGAAGCGTGCGGCGCGGCGCACCTGAAGGTCATTCTGGAAACGGGCGAGCTCGAGACCTACGACAATGTCCGCCGCGCGTCCGATCTCGCGATGGCGGCGGGCGCCGACTTCATCAAGACCTCGACCGGCAAGGTGACGCCCGCGGCGACGGCTCCGGTCGTTCTCGTGATGCTCGAGGCCATCCGCGACCACTACCTGGCGACGGGCCGGCGCGTCGGGATGAAACCCGCCGGAGGGATCAAAACCTCGAAGCAGGCGCTCCACCTCCTGGTGCTGGTGAAGGAGACGCTCGGCGACGCCTGGCTCACCCCCGACCTCTTCCGCATCGGCGCCTCGACACTCGCCAACGACCTCCTGATGCAGCTCGCCAAGGAGTCGAGCGGGCGTTACCAGAACGAGGATTACTTCACGAAGGATTGACCATGGCGACCGAGATCGACGAGAGAGCAGCCCGGAAAGCGGCAATTACGAAATTCGAGGCGGAGCGCCCGCGGATCGAGTTCGGCTCGGCCTGGGAGTATTCGCCGGCGCCCGAAGCCGCAGACATCGTCCGGATCCAGAAACGCGAGAACCTCTTCATCGACGGCAAGTTCGTCCCGGCGCGTTCCGGGCGCGTGTTCGAGACCATCAACCCCCCCACGGCGGAGGTGCTCTCCGAAGTGGCGGAGGGCGGCGCGGCGGACATCGACGCCGCGGTCCGCGCGGCGGAGGAGGCCCACCGCAAACGGTGGTCGAAGTTGAAGCCCGCAGAGCGCGGGAAGTACATCTACCGGCTCGCGCGGCTGATGCAGGAGAAATCCCGCGAGCTCGCCGTTCTCGAGACGATCAACGGCGGAAAGCCGATCAAGGAATCGCGCGACGTCGACGTGCCGCTCGCGATCGCCCATTTTTTCTACCATGCCGGCTGGGCGGACAAGCTCGAGTACGCGTTTCCGCGCCACCGCGTCTCGTCGATCGGGGTTTGCGGCCAGATCATCCCCTGGAACTTCCCGTTGCTGATGGCGGCCTGGAAGATCGCCCCGGCGCTCGCCGCGGGAAACACGGTCGTCTTGAAGCCCGCCGAGACGACGCCGCTGACCTCCCTGGCGCTGGCTCGCATATGCCAGGAGGCCGACCTGCCGCCGGGAGTCGTGAACATCGTGCCGGGAGCGGGTGAGACGGGCGCGCAACTGGTGAACCACCCGCGCGTCCGGAAGGTCGCGTTCACCGGCTCGACGGATGTCGGAAAGCTGATTCAGCGCGCGATCGCGGGCAGCGGCAAGAGGCTTTCGCTCGAACTCGGCGGCAAGGCGGCCAACATCGTGTTCGAAGACGCGGCGATCGACCAGGCCGTTGAAGGGATCGTCAACGGGATTTATTTCAACCAGGGCCACGTGTGCTGCGCCGGTTCGAGGCTCCTCGTCCAGGAATCGGTCGCCGAGAAAGTGATCCAGAAGCTGAAGCTCCGGATCGAGACCCTGCGCGTGGGTGACCCGATGGACAAGAACACGGATGTTGGAGCGATCAACTCGCGGATGCAGCTCGACAGGATCCGCGAGCTGGTCGCCTGCGGTGTTGAAGAGGGCGCCCGGCTGCACCAGTCTTCGTGCGCGATTCCAGCGAAGGGGTTCTTCTTCCCGCCGACGTTCTTCTCGGAAGTCGCGCAGTCCCATCGCATCGCGCGCGAGGAGATCTTCGGCCCCGTGCTCGCCGTCATGACGTTCCGAACACCGGATGAGGCGGTCGAAAAAGCGAACAACATTCCGTACGGGCTGTCGGCGGGCGTCTGGACCGACAAGGGATCGAAGGTCTTCCAGATCACGGCGAAAATGCGTGCCGGCGTCGTCTGGGCGAATACGTTCAACAAGTTCGACCCCGCCTCTCCTTTCGGCGGCTACAAGGAGTCGGGCTTCGGACGCGAGGGCGGCGTGCACGGGCTGCGCGCGTACGTGGAGCTCTCGTGAGCCGGAGCCGAGCGACCAAAGGGAGCGAGACGGCCGCGGTACGCCGCGGCCAACTAAACCGGGAGACCGGAAACGACGGTCTCGGGATCCGGAAGACCTACAAGCTGTATGTGGGCGGCGAGTTCATCCGGACGGAGTCCGGCCGGGCCGATCCGGTCGAGGCCGCGCGCGGAGGATTTCTCGCCAACATCTCACGGGGTTCGAGGAAAGACCTCCGCGAAGCCGTCCGCAAGGCCCGGGCGGCACAGCCTGCCTGGGCAGCGCGCAGCGCATACAACAAAGGCCAGATCCTCTATCGGATGGCGGAAATGCTCGAAGGCCGGGTCGACGGGTTCGAGAAACTTCTCCGCGACTCCCGCGGCTCGACGGCCGCCGCCGCCCGACGGGAAGTCCGCGCTTCGATCGACCGATTCGTGCACTACGCCGGCTGGTCCGACAAGTTCACCGCGCTTCTCGGCACGGTCAATCCGGTCGCCTCGTCGTACTTCGATTTCTCCGTGCCGGAGCCGATGGGGGTCGTCGGCATCGTGGCGCCGAACGCGCCGGATCTCCTCGGTCTCGTCACCCACCTCGCTCCCGTGCTGGTTGCGGGCAACACCGCGGTCGTGCTCGTCTCCGAAAAACACCCGCTCGCCTCTCTCGAGCTCGCCGAGGTCCTCGCGACGTCGGACCTGCCTGGAGGCGTCGCGAACCTGATCTCCGGACGGCGGGAGGAGCTCGTCCCGCATCTCGCCCGTCACATGGACGTGCAGGCGATTGCCGACGCGGGGGGCGATCCCGGCGTTTCGAAGCTCTTGGCCCAAGACGCTGCGGTGAACGTGAAGCGCGTCCGCAGATACGACCTGCGAGATTACGAGTCCGACGACGCGCAGGGACTCGACTTCATCGAGGCGTTCGTCGAGATCAAGACCACCTGGCACCCGATCGGGGTCTGAAGGCGCCCGAGAGCCCGGGAATGAGAAAGAAAACAATGATGGCCGCTCGCCGCCTTCCCTCGAGCTTCGTTTTTTTTCTCCTGGCGGCACTCTCTCTACGGCCGCTCCATGCAGCCGAAGGCCGCTGGAGCCCCGCGGGTCCGCCCGGGACGGTGACGTCGCTCGCGGTCGACGCGGACGGGCGCGTCTACGCGGTTACCGCGGCTGGAATGTGGCTCAGCGAGGATCATGCGAAAACCTGGACGCTCGTCGACAGGCGACTGAACACCGCCGTCGTCCGGGCCATCGCGGGGGATCCGATTCTGCCCGGAAAAGTGATGGCCGTGGGTTGCGGAGGGTACACGACCGTAGACGGAGGACAAACGTGGCTCAAGATTCCGGAGCTGACGTCGGATTGCGCTTTCGAGACCCTCCAGCTCGACCGCAGCCGCCCGCAGGGTTTCTTCACCAGCGGCTCCGCCGGCCTCTTTCGAACAGGGTTCGGGCCGTCAGGTCAGACCTGGTTCCCACTCGGCAACCGGTTCCGCGAGCGCACATATGCCGCCGCCGAGCCGTTTTTTTCCGGGCCGATCTTCGCGGCTCCCGCCTCCGGCGGCGTCTTTAAGAGTCGCGATTCCGGCGCGACGTGGACCCCCATCGCCGCGGATCCCCCGGGCGGCCGCATCACCGACCTCCAGTTCTCCGGAGGTCTCGTCGCGGCGACGGACAGCGGCGTCTTCGCGACCTACGAAGGGCCGGACTGGCAGGATGTCTCGGGCCTCCTCTCTGAAACGGCCGTATTTTCCCTGTCGCTCCCTTCCTCCCTCGATGCCGTCGCCACAAATCGGGTCGCCTACGCGGCGGCGGCGACCGGCGCCTATCGCACGAACACCTTCGCGGTCGGCTGGCAGCGCTTCTCCGATGGCCTGCCGGCGGGCGGCGTGCGAAAGATCGTCGCGGCGGAAGATGGACGCTTCGCGTACGCGATCTCGGACTCCGGAGACGGGATCTTCGTATACGGATATCCGTTACCGCGGCTCTCCTTCGAACGGACGCCCGCGGTTCTTTCCAGCATTGGCGTATCTTTTTTGAGGGTTGCGGTGGATCCTCCGCAGCCCGTCCGCTTCCGTATCGAAGTGGAGGTCTCGGACACGATTCTCTCCACCTCGCCATCGATCGTCGAACCGCTCGCCTCCGAAGCGAAGGTCCGGGTCGTTCCTCTCCGCACCGGAGACGGCACACTGACCCTCCGCCTTCCCCGGGAGGTCGGCGGCGGCGTTCTCGGGATTCCTTTCCGCGTCGAGAATCCGCGTCCCGTCATAGGCGGGCTGATCCCGCGGCGTGCCAACGCGGGAGCTGCGGGGTTCACGCTGGCCGTGATCGACAGTTTCGGGACAGGGACATTCTCTCCTGCCGCGGTCGTCCTGTGGAACGGATCGCCCCGTCCCAGCCGGTTCGCGCCGCCCGGCGGATGTCCTGGCATCTGCCTCCCCGCGGTGCTGCTCGCCGACCTGACAGCGGAGGACCTCTCATCTCCGGGAACCGCGTCCGTCACGGTGATCAACCCGGGGCCCGGGGGAGGCGCGGCCGATCCGTTTCCCTTTCCGATCGAAGCGCCGGCTCCGCGCGCGGTCGTCCCGCCCTCCCGCGGAGGCGCGCATTCCGCCCGCGAGTTGCCCCCGCGCGGGGAAGCGCCGCCGCCCGACAAGTCCAGGAGCCAGCCCACCTTTCGCTAGCCCGCGTGTTTTCCGCCGGCGTTTTCCGCCGGCTCTCACACCAGGAGGAAACGTTTCGAGGAAACATCCTCGCGCGACGGAGATGAGACCGGAACGCAAAGCTCGGGTAACGCGCCGTCGATGGATGCGCGCAACGGCGCTCGGTGCGACCCTGCTCTGGCCGACGCCGCGGGGACACTCCCGTCCCATCGACATCGACGCCGCCGGCGAGAACGACCTCGCGCGGGTGCGCGTTACCACGGACGCCCGCGAGGTGACTTCATGCCAGGTCGTGGCGGAAGTCCGCAGCCGGAAGGACCGCAGCCTCGACGGACTCAGGCGCGACGCCGCCGGAGCCGGAGCGAACGTCGTCCTTCTGCGCGAGCTTTCCGAGGACGGTATCGCAGGAAGTTTCTTTCGGTGCGCTGCGGCTAGCGCACAGACGCCCGCTCGGACTCCCGCGCCGGCGCCGCGGTCGGCCGTCCCCACGCGGGGGACGCCTCCGCCGGGAAGCCCCGTCGCGGAGAACGCTAGCCGTGAGCCCGCCCCGGAAACGGACCGGCAGCGTCGCGCGCGCGCGGAGCTCGAGTCTCTGAAGGCGTCCGTGCGCGTCATCCACGAACCCGCGGATGTCGCTTCCTGCGAAAAGCGCGGGCACGGGCGGCATGACGGGACAGAGGGAGCGGAGGACGCGTTTCGGGCGGAGGCCGTTAGCGCGAGCGCGAACGTGGTGCTGATGGTTCCCGCCACCGGCGGCACCGCGGCCGCTGAGTATTTTCGCTGCGGCTTTCCCGAGCGACCGGCCCGGAAGCGCTGAGGGCGTCCGCCTCAGCTTTCTGTTACGTCCGGGCCACCGCGGGCTTTTACGTCCGGGCCGCCGCGGGCCAGTCTCTCGAGCTCTTCCCCTTCGAGCGAGTACTTGACCCACTCGGTCGTGTGCCGCGCCCCGAGCCGCTCGTAGAACGAGATGGCGCGCGCATTCCAATCGAGCACGCTCCACTCGATTCGCAACGCGCCGCGGGACACGACTTCCGCCGCGAGGGCCGCCATGAGCGCTTCGCCGACGCCCCGGCTGCGGGTGTTCGCGGAGACGACGAGGTCTTCGAGGTAGAGAAACGGCTTCGCGCGAAACGTGCCGAGTCCTTCGTAGAAAAGCGCCATTCCGATGATCTCGCCGCCGTCTTCCGCGACCAGGGCCTCGAGTTTCCGTTCGTTGAAAATCCAGCCGAGAAGGCGGCACCCCTCCTGATCGTCGGGCGGCGTCAGCCTCTCGAATCGGGCGAGCTCGCGGTCGAGCTCCAGGATCCGGGACCCATCTTCCGGAGCGGCTCTGCGAACCCGGACGGTCATCTATGGCGGCCGGTTACGCGGCCGGGGCCGTCATCGGGCGGCCGCGATCTTCGCGAAGTCGACCAGACGCACCAGCCTGACGGCCTCGTCGCCCGCGACGTTCGCGCCCTGGCCGAGCACCAGTCGCCCGCCCGAGACGAAAACCGTGACGATCGTGGTGGGCTTTCCAGTCGAGCGGTCGGTCACCACGAAAGCGCGGCGTCCCGACATGTCGAGCTCGCGCGTTTCGACCCCGGATCGGCCCGCTTCGGCCACCGCCTTGCGGAGCAGGGGAAGCACGTCGGCGGCGGCTCCATAGTCCTGCACCGCGACGCGGAACTGCTTCGTGGAAGTCGGGCTCTCGATTCGCTGGAAGAAACGGGAGACCTCCGTGTAATGACCCATCCCGTTCTCGTCCTCCTCCGGCAGGGGATCGCTCGGGGCGGCGGCCCATCCGGGCAGGACGGCCGGAAGCCCGTCACGCAGCGTCAGGGGCCAGCGCGGGGCATCCGGCGATGACAGAGCGGACGTCGGCACCGACAGAAGAGCGGAGATGGCGAAGGTCATCAGAGGCGAGAAAGGGCGCATCCGGGATCGAGAATAGCTCCACCGGTCTCGATCCGGGCACGATTCTTGGATTGTTCGCCGTTGAAGGTCCATTTCGGGCCCCGTAAGGAGAAGTGTTATGAAGCGCATCCGAGACATTGCCGTTATTCTCGCCCTGAGCGCCGCGACGTCGGCGCTGGGCCAGACGACGCACACGGAATCCACCACCAAACACACCGGCGCCGGACCCAACACGAAGGCGAAAACCGAGTCGGTCACCGGGCCCGTGAAGACGTTCGACGCGGGAAAGAAAATCACCGTCACCGGTCCTGAAAACAAGGACTACTCCTTCGATCTCGACACCAACGCGCAGATGGACTCCGGGATCGCGGCGGGACAGACCGTCACGGTCTGGTACACGAAGGAGTCGGGCGGAAACCGGGCGGTCACGGTCACCAAGGGAGCTGGGAAAGCCATGGGCGGCGGCGGCGCAACCGCGGCGGGCGGCTCGATGGCGGACCACTCGGGCATGGCGGCCGGGCAGAAGACAGAAGCCGCCCCTCCCCCAGGCGGCTCGATGCACATGGAATCCACGACGAAGCACACGGGCCCGGGCCCGAACACCAAAGTTAAAACGGAGACCGTCATCGGGGCGGTGAAGACCTATGACGCCGGAAAGAAAATCACCGTAACCGGTCCCAAGAACAAGGACTACTCGTTCGATCTCGACGAGAACGTTACGATGGGCGGCGCCGGAATCAACGTCGGCGACCGCGTGAAAGTGACGTACACGAAGGGCGACAACGGGCAGAAGGCGACCACGATCGCGCCGTACACGGGCAAGCCGGCCGCGAAGTCGAAGAGGAAGAGGAGAGCGGCGTAGACAAACCGAAGAGGCCCCCGAACAGCCGGGGGCCTCTGTTTGACTCGGTCTCCGACCGATGTCGAAAGGAGAATTTCATGTCCTGGAAGACGAATCTCGCTTCGATCGCACTCGCCGTTTCGGCGACCGCGACTCTCATGGCCCAGCAGGAGGCACCCGCCGCGGGGACGACGTCGAGCACACGCACGACGCAGACGATGACCCAGCATCCTGACGGCTCGACCTCGACTTCGACTAAGACCGAGACGGTCAGCGGAGAAGTCGTCACCTACGAGCCCGGCCACACGATCGTCATCCGCGATCCGAACAAAGGCACGGTCACGTACACGCTCGATCCGGGCCTGACGGTCCCCTCGGACATCCAGGTCGGACGCCGCGTCATGATCTATACGGAGCCGGGGGACGGCTCTGTCCGCGTCGCGCGGATTACCACGGTGACGACTCCGGCGGGCTCTTCCGGCACGATGACCTCTCACACGATGTCCTCGCAGGGTCAGCAGGGTCAGCAGAGCCAGACCACGAGCACCACGTCCTCGTCGTCGTCTGACACGGATTCGGGCGCGATGCCCGTGCAGACGACGCAGACGACGACCTCGTCCCGACGCACAACCTCGATCTACGGCACCGTGCAGGCGTACGAGCCCGGCCAGTCGATCACGGTCGTCGGGCCCAACAGCAAGACGACGACCTACACGATCACGACGGACTCGCAGCTGCCGAAGGACGTTGCCGTCGGC
Organism: Thermoanaerobaculia bacterium; assembly: GCA_038319475.1. GTDB lineage: Bacteria > Acidobacteriota > Thermoanaerobaculia > UBA5066 > Gp7-AA6 > JALYUA01. Next base: position 1,426 of record JBBQDF010000039.1, on the reverse strand, counting down.
AAGAGGGTCACGGTTCAGACGACCACGGTGAGCGGAAAACCCGTCGTGCGCTCGGTCCAGTACAAGACGACCACGAAGACGACGCACACGAAGACGATCTCACCGCAGTAAGGGCCGGCGGTATTCGGCGCGCTTTTCCCCGCTGCGCGGGGGCCTGCGGTATTCGGCATATTCGGCCGCGCGTGGGACGCGCGCGGCCGAATACGACGCGGCGCGCTTTTCCCCGCTGCGCGGGGGCCGCCGCGAGTGGGACGGAAAAAGAAAAGCGGTCCCGCCCCGGGACCGCTTTTTCGTCTCTCGACGGGTTGGAGTTCCGGAGCTACTTCTTCACGCCGAGGATGGCGTCTTTGGCCTTTTTGGAAACGCGGAACTTGACCACGCGCTTGGCGGGAATCTTGATTTCTTCGCCGGTGGCGGGGTTGCGGCCGATCCGGGCCTTGCGATTGACGAGGACGAGCTTTCCAACTCCGGGAATCGTGAAGCTGTTTTTTGCTTCCTTGTAAGCAAGCGAGGTGAGGTCGTCGAGGAACTGGGTCGCGACGCGCTTCGTGTTGCCGGTCGACTTCGCCAGGTGGTCCGCGATCGCTGATTTGGAAAGCGCCTTCGAATCTTTTGCCATATGCACTACCCCTTCTTCTTGTGGAATCGCCGTTACCGGCGGGATCAAAATTTGTGCGCTATTCTAACCACCGTTCCAAGCGGAGAGACAAGTAAAACCGCTGCCACACGTTTTTTTCCGCCCACTCGTGCCGGGCGCCAGGATCGAGCTGCGATGGGATCGCCAACTCCGAATGCGGAGCCGAAGCTTCTCTTCGCGCCGCTCGAGCCGCAATTCCTCCGCCCCGTCTCGACGCCCGGTCGGAGACGGCCGGCATTCTATCGCCGGGCGGCCGCGATGACGCGGGCGCTGCGCATTCCCCTCCTCCGCCGGCTGGCCTGTGTGGCCACGATCCTTTTTGCGGCAACGGGTTGCCGCTCCGACTCCACGCTCGCGAAGCGCATCTTAAACGCCCACCGGCGTTCGGCCGGCGTTCGCCCTCTGGCCGGAGCCCAGGTGATTCGCCTCGCGCTCTCGGCGACGGGCGCAGCTCCCGCCGAGGCGGGGACCGAGCAGATCGAGTGGGACGCCCGCGCCTATCGCGAAACAATTTCCTCCGCCGGGGCCACGACGGTCCTCGGCATCCAGGGTGGCAAAGCCTACTTCACCGACGAGGACGGAGTCACGCGCGTTGTCTCCGAGCCCCTGCTCGCGGAGCTCACGACTCGGTCCTATTTCTGGCGGCGGGCGTACCTTTTCGAAGACGCGGAACGGGCGGGCGTCGCCCTCGGGCCCGCGGATGCCACGCGGGTTTCTCTCTCGCTCGCCCCGCGGTTCGGCAATGCCCTCACCCTCACGTTTGACCGGCGCACGATGCAGCTCGTCGGG
>JBBQDF010000038.1:0-11663 GCA_038319475.1 Thermoanaerobaculia bacterium | reverse complement strand
GAGGAGAGGGGGTTGAACGCTTCGACCTTCACGTACATGGTGACCCCGGCCGGGGCCAGCCGGTTGATGCGGACGACCGGAGTGTTGCCGATCGTGCCGAGAATGCTGTCGTACATCATGGAACAGTCCTCTCGAAAAATTGTTCTGGACTTTCAGCGGCGATCAGGAATCGGGAGGCGGTTCGACATCGGCCCTGCGCAGCGAAAGAGCGGGATGCGAAGTCGGATCGGAGTCGGGGTCGTGGCACGGCTTCCTCGGTCGAGGGCGTAGGATATGCGATCCGTATGAAAATTCGAATCCTCATGACCGTGGCCGCTTTTTCGATGGGTTCGACGGCTGTCGCCGCCCCCCGCACGATGAGGGTGGACTATTACCACACCGGCAACGCGACGGAAGAGCGCTTCAGCCTGGACCGGGTGGTCCTCGAGCCCCTGGAGTGGGCCGGCAACCCGGCGCGCCCGATCGACGACACCAATTCCGGCAAGTATTTCTTCGAAGTCAGCGACGCCGCCAGCAAGCGGGTGGTCTATTCGCGGGGATTCGCCTCGATCTACGGGGAATGGGAGACCACGGGTGAGGCGAAGGAGCGCCACCGCACCTTCCATGAGTCGCTGCGGTTTCCGGCTCCGTCGGGGCCCGTCCGCGTCGTGGTGCGCAAGCGCGACGCGAAGAACGTGTTCCAGGACGCCTGGTCGGCGGCGGTCGATCCGAAGAACATGTTCGTCGACACGTCCCGGCCCGCCAGCCCGGGGCTGCTGCTCGAGATCCAGAAAAACGGGCCGCCCGCCGAGAAGGTGGACTTTCTGATCCTGGGCGACGGGTACACGGCGGCGGAGCGGGGGAAGTTCGAGAAGGACGCGCGCCGGCTGACCGAGATCCTCTTTTCCGTCACGCCGTTCAAGGAGCACCGCTCGGATTTCAACGTCTGGGGGCTGTGCCCGGCCGCGGAAGAATCCGGGGTCTCGCGCCCGTCGACCGGCGTTCACCGGCGTTCGCCGGTCGGCGCCACCTACGACGCGTTCGGGTCGGAGCGCTACGTCCTCACCTTCGAGAACCGCGCCTTCCGGGAGGCGGCATCGTTCGCCCCCTACGACCACGTGGAGATCCTGACAAATTCGAAGACCTACGGCGGAGGCGGGATCTTCAACCTCTACTCGACCGTCGCCGCCGACAGCCTCTGGTCTCCGTACGTCTTCGTGCACGAGTTCGGACACCACTTCGCCGGGCTCGCGGACGAGTACTACACCTCCGACGTCGCGTACGCTCCCGCCGCGGACCGCCTGGAACCGTGGGAGCCGAACGCGACCGCACTCGCGGATCCGGCGCGGCTCAAGTGGAAGGAGTTCGTGACGCCGGGGACGCCCCTCCCGACGCCGTGGGGAAAAGAGGCGTACGAAAAATACTCCCACGAGATCCAGAAGCGTCGCCGCCAGATTCGCGCCGAGAACCGTCCCGAAGAAGAGATGGACAGGCTTTTTTCGGAGCAAAAGGCCGCCGAGAGCAGGCTTCTCTTGAGCGATCCGAACGCGCGCAAGGTCGGCGCGTTCGAAGGGTCGCTGTACGAAGCGAAGGGCTACTATCGGCCGCAGATCGACTGCATCATGTTCTCCCGCAACGACGTCCCGTTCTGCGCTGCCTGCCGCCGCGCGATCGAGCGCATCATCGAGCTGTATGCGCGGCGCTGAACCGAACCCATCCCCGGCGCCATGAGCTACAAGCGCGGCCTCCAGCTCGCGGGCTTCGCGCGTCGGCATCTCGGCCGGATGAGCCGGGGCCGGCGGGAGGTGATGGGACATCTCGCGGCGCCGTCCGCGGACAACCTTCCAATGCCGACCTTCGTCCAGCTGCGCGTCACGAACCTCTGCAACCTGCGCTGCAAGATGTGCGGGCAGTGGGGGGACACGGGCATCTATCGCAGCGACGGGTTCCCGGCTTCCGCTACCGACGGGCAGACGGAAGCGGCGCGGATCCGCGAGCTCATCGGCCTGAACCGCCAGATGGCGCTGCCCGATTACGTCCGCCTCCTCGACGAGATCGCGCCCTCATCGCCGATCATCAGCCTCTTTGGCGGCGAGCCGCTGCTTTACCCGGACATCCTCCCCCTGGTGCGCGAGATCAAGAAACGCGGCCTGACCTGCACGATCATCACCAACGGCGGCAAGCTCGAGGGGTACGCCCGGGAGCTCGTCGAGGCGGGGATCGACTCGATCGCGGTCTCGATCGACGGGCCGGAGGACGTGCACAACCGCATCCGCGGGAAAGCCGACGCGTACCAGAAGGTCTCGGACGGCGTGCGCGCGATCGCCCGGTGGAGAAAAGAGCTGGGCCGGGCGATGCCGATGCAGATCGCGATCCTCCCGGTGACGGAGCTGAACATCGGCGACATTCCGGAGGCGATCGCGGCGCTTCGCGAGCTCCCGCTCGACACGATCAACGTCGGTCTGCGCTGGTTCGTGCCGAAGGAAGTCGGAGGCGAGTACGAGGCTGTGATGCGCGAAACTTTCGGCGTCGCCGCGAACTCCTGGAAGGGATTCGAGTTCGATGCGAACGCCGCGTTGAACGGGTCGAAGACGCGGCAGATGACGGACCTCGTCAAGCTCCTGAAGGGGTTGAAACGGCGCCGGTTCCTGGACTCCGCTCAGGGGAAGCCATGGACCTCTTTTGTTCCGGATGTCCCCGCGGAAAAGGTGCCGGAGTACTTCTCCGACTTCAGCCAGACCTTCGGACACAACCTCTGCCCGGTCGCCTGGTACTTCGCGCAGATCGAGCCCGACGGAGACGTCACGTTCTGCGGCGACTTCCCCGACTACGTGATCGGAAACGTCCGGCGCCAGAGCTTCGGAGAGATCTGGACCGGGGAGAAGGCGAACCGCTTCCGCGAGAAGCTCGCAAAAGAGCCGCTTCCCATCTGCAATCGCTGCTGCGGCAACTTCGTGTACGGAAAGTGGAACAGGCCCGGTGAAAGCCGGAAGGCGGTCGGCGGGAGGCAGGAGGCGGACGCGGCCCTCAGCGGCCAGGCGTCGCGAAACAGACGGACGGGAAGTCAGGAAGAGGCGACGGGGCCTGAATAAGGAAAGCCGGACCAGGATGCGGGCGTGCTACCCAACGCTCAACGCTCAACGCTCAACGCTCAACGCTCGATCCTCCGCTCCCCCAGAACCTGTAAAAATTGAACCACGAGGTCGGATGCGTCCTGACCACGCCTTCCAGGGCGGCGGCAACTCTCGTCATGATCCGCACCGCATCCTCTTCCGGGGACAGAGAGAGGTCCGCGGCGAGGGGCTCGCCCCAGACGTTGGCGTAGGAGCCGTCGGGCGCTCGCAGGAAGAATCCCGGGAGGACGTCGCACGCGCAGAACCGCGCCAGCAGAGCGGGGGAGCGGAGAAACGGCGTCGGGTGGCCGAAGAAGGGGACGATCACCTGGTCTTCCGGGTACGCCCGATCGACCAGGAGGGCCACCGCGCGCCCGCGGTCCACCGCCGCGCGCACCTTGAACGCGGTCGCCATCGATGAGCCGATGTCGATCGACTCGACGCCGAGCCGCGTGCGCAGCTGAAGCCGCATCTCCTGCACGTGAGGATCGAGCTCCGGCTGACCGACCACCGCGGGGGTCAGCCCGTGCGCGCGCAGCGTGACGGCTCCCATCTCCCAGTTCCCCACGTGGCCGGTGACCAGGAGAAACCCGCGTCCGTCCCGGCGGCTTCGGGCGAGCACCTGCGCGTCTTTTTCGAGGGTCGAAATACGGGGAACGAACGCCTCGCTCCTCATCTTCCAGACGTCGATCGTCGCGCGTCCGTACTCGAAGAAAAGCTTCCGCGCCAGCCGCGCCGCCTCCCGGGGAGGCACGCGCAGCGCCCGCTCGAAGTTGTCGCGGATTCCCGCCTGGGTCTCGCGGAGAAAGACGATCGCCACGGAATTGCCGACCAGATTGATCGCGTTTAAGACGAGCATCGGAAGCCATCGGGCGCCGTAGTGGAGGCCGCCGTAGACGATCGCGTTCGACAGGTCGTGGCTGACCCATTTTTTTCGCGCGCGGGGGGTGTTCGCCGGGTCGGGAGCCTCCGCCCCCCTCTTTCGCATCGTCCAAGGACTATACAATTCGAAGCCAGTCACACATGAACGTCCAGCTCCTTCGTCCCGATCCCGGCAACGAGCGATTCGGGCTCGGTCCATTCTTCCGCGTCGAGCCGCTGGGGCTCGAGTACGTCGCTTCGGCGCTTTCCGCTCGCGGCCACGAGCCGTCCATTCTCGATCTTCGATTTCGGGGGAGCCTCGCTTCCTCTCTCCGCCGCAGCCGCCCGAGGATTGTCGGCATCTCTGCGATGCACGCGCTGGAGTTCGACCGCGTGGTCGCCACCGCTCGCGAAGTGCGTCGCGTCTGCCCGGATGCATTCATCGTCGTGGGAGGTCACGCGGCGGCGGCCTACCCGGCGCCTCTCGAGACCGACGACATCGACGCGATCTGTGTGGATGACGGGGAAGAGGTCCTGCCGGCGCTCGCCGACGCTCTGGCCGCGGGGCTTTCGCCGGCGACCGTTCCGGCGCTGCGGCTGGCAACGCCGGACGGATGGATTTCTACGGCCCCGCTCGCGGAGCGCACGGGGCTCGACCGGGTTCCCATCCCGGCCCGTCACCTGGTGGACCGGCACCGCGACGGCTATCACTGCCTCCTCTTCAAGCCCGTCTGGCTCGTCGAGACCGCCCGCGGCTGCCCGTTTCGCTGCAACTTCTGCTCGGTATGGCAGCTTTACGACCGGTCCTTCCGGGAGAGGTCGATTGCGGCGGTGGTCGAAGATTTGGCCTCCGTCGGCGACGCCGTCTTCATCGCAGACGATCTGTTCTGGAACCACCCGGCGAGGAGCCTGGAACTCGCCCACGCTCTCAGGAAACGGGGCGTCTTCAAGCGATGGCTGCTCGTTCAGACCCGGACGGACCTCGTCTGCCGCCATCCGGAGCTGCTCGAGGCCTGGCGTCCTCTGGCGAAGGACTTTGACATTTTCTTCGGCCTCGAAGCGGCGTCGGACGAGGGACTCGCCAACGTCGTCAAGGACGCCCGGGTTTCCTCGAGCGTCGACGCGGCCCGGCTTTCGCGCTCGATGGGGTACGGCGTGACCGGAAATTTCCTCGTGGATCCGGACTGGCACGAGGAGCAGTTCCGCGAACTCTGGGACTTCGTGGCGAAGCACCAGTTTCAGCGCGCCGGCTACACGATCCTGACCCCCCTGCCTGGGACCGAGCTCTTCCGGAAGCTGGCGCCCATCCTTGCCAGCCAGCCCTGGTACAAGTACGACATGCACCACGTCCTGTGGGAGCCGCGCCTCGGCGCGAAACGCTTTTTCGAGCTGTACGCGGAAACCTGGCGGCGGTCGATCCTGAACACGAGCGGGGAGAAGACGTGGATCGAATGGATGCGGCAGGTCCGGCCCGCGCAGATCCCCTACCTGACGCGCGTGCTTTTCAGAACTCAGCGGATGATGAAGCCGCAGGCCTACCTGCGCGAACACGAGGCGTCGCGGGTGTCTGCCGTGGAGATTCCCAACGACGCCGAGCCCGCGTCGTAGCCCCCCTTCGGGGGCGGCCGGTGGAACGCTTCTCGACGAAGTGCTCCCGCAATTCGACTTCTCCAGGGCGTACCGTCTCTTCGTCCCCGCGCCGCCCGCGGCGACGTTTGCGGCGCTCGAGAGTTACGACATCCGCGAGTCGCGCACCGCACAGGTCCTGATGTTCCTGCGGGGTTACGGACGCCGGGTCGCGCGGCCGGCGTCTCCCGAGGGCCTGGTCCGTTCGCTGACGCGCGCCCGCTTCGTCGATCTCGGCAGCCGTCCGGGCCGGGAGCACGTGTTTGGCCTGGCGGGCAGGTTCTGGACCCCGGGCGGCGGCCTGCGCACCCTGACGGCGGAGGGGTTCCGGGACTTCGCCGAGGAGGGCCACGCGAAGGCCGCGTGGAACCTGGCCGTGGAGCCCTCGGGGGAAGCGGCGTCTTTCGTGACGACGGAGACGCGCATTCTCTGTCTCGGAGCCCGCGCCCGGCGGCTCTTCGCTTTGTACTGGCACACGATCGAGCTCTTCAGCGGCGCCATCCGTCTCTCGATGCTGCGCGGAATCCGCGATCGCGCGGTCGCGGAAGCCGGCCCGTCTCCAAGTGGAAAGGACCTCCGATGATCCTCGTCTTCGCGTTCTCCGTTCTGTTCGCCGCGCCGCCCTCTCCCGATGCCTCGGTCGCGAAGGTGCTCGACGACTGGCACGCCGCGGCGGCGGCCGCGGACGAGCCGCGTTACTTTTCGCACTTCGCCCCGGAGGCCGTCTTCCTGGGAACGGACGGAACCGAACGCTGGACAGTCGGCGCGTTCCGGCGATTCGCCCACCCTCATTTTGCGAAGGGCAAGGCGTGGAGCTTCCGGGCGCATGCGCGCCACGTCGCCTTCTCGCCCGAAGGAACGGTCGCCTGGTTCGACGAGGCGCTCGACACGCCCAACCTCGGCCCCGCCCGGGGATCCGGAGTGCTCCTGCGATCGGGAGGCGAGTGGAAGATCGCGCAGTACAACCTGTCGATCCCGATTCCGAACGACCTGACAAGGGAGCTCAAGGAGAGGATCGAGAACTTCGGGAAGGTGGCGAAGAAGAAGTCGTAGGAAGCTTTCCGGCTCAGGGGTCAGCGCTCCCGGTTGAATGAGACGGCGCCCGGAGGAGGCGCCAGAGCTTCAGGCCAGGCCGGGACGGCCGGCGGCCTGCTGGATGCGGCGGCGAGTCGCGGGTGCGGCCGAGGACATCGAGCCGCCGGCGGCCTCCGCCGCCTGAAAAATCGGGCGGAGAAGAAACCTCGTTCGCGCCGGATTCTGTTGCAGACTCCCTCCGTGACCGTCCCTCGCGTCTTCCTGCTTTCCCCCGCCAGCTGCGGCGGCGAGCGAGCGCGTCTCGTGTTCAACGACCGGGCGCGGTTCGACCTCGCCGTCCGCCTCCGATCTACGGGGGGCGCGACACTGGGAGAAGTCTTCACTTTCCTTTCAGGGCTCTATTTCCGCGGGAAGCTCGAATACGCGCGCGCCTTCGCCACGCCGCCCGATGGAGTCCCGGGCGTTCTCGTGATCACTCCGAGCGAGGGGCTCCTCTCGATCCACGAACCGGTCACGCTCGATCGCCTGCGGAGCTTTGCGCGCGTCCCGATCGATGCCGGGGAAGCTCGCTACCGCCGCCCGCTCGCCCGTCACGCGCGGGCGCTCGCGGAGACCGTGGGGCCCGAATGCGAAGTCGTGCTGCTCGGCAGCATCGCCACCGGAAAATACGTCGACATTCTCGAAAAGGCATTCGGCGCTCGATTGAAATTCCCGGGAGACTTCGTCGGCCGGGGCGACATGAGCCGCGGAGGGCTCCTCCTGCGGTGCGTTCGCGAAGGCCGGGAGCTCGACTACCGTCCCATCGGAGAGGGCGCGCGCCACGGGAAGAGGCCTCCGAAGCTCGAGCGTCTCACGGGAAAGTGCGTCCCCGGCGCGCAAGGGCGCTCGACGGACCAGTTTCGGCCTCCTTCTTGAATGGGGAGACGCATGGCCACAACGACCCGGACGAACAGAGGGCGCGCGAAGGCGCCCGGCAAGCCCGCGGCCGCCGCTCGCGTCACGCGGGATCGCCATCCGTCCAGGAAGACGGCCGCCGCGGTCGAGTCTCGAGCGACCGCGCCCGCCAGGGGCGCGCTCTCCATTCCGCGGGAAGGCGACATCGAGCTCGAGGCCGGAGGACGCACCGTCAAGCTCACCAACCTCGGCAAGGTCTTCTGGCCGGAGATCGGCGTCACCAAGGGGGACCTCCTGCAGTACTACGCGGACGTCTCGCCCGCGCTCCTGCCGCACTTGAAAGACCGGGCGATGGTGATGAAACGGTACCCGCATGGGGCGGCCGGCGAGTTCTTCTTCATGAAGCGGGCGCCGTCACCGCGTCCGGACTGGATCGAGCTCTGTTCGATCGAGCACGCGTCGGGAAACACCATCGACTTTCCGATGGTCCAGGATCTGGCGTCTCTGCTCTGGGTGGTGAACCTCGGCTGCATCGACTTGAACCAGTGGTACGCGCGCTGTGACGATGTCGACCGCCCCGACTATCTCCACTTCGATCTCGACCCCGTTCCCGAAGCCGGGTTCCGGCAGGTGCTCGAATCCTCCTGTCTCGTCCGGGAATCGCTCGAGGCCCTCGGGATGCCGTGCTATCCCAAGACCACGGGGTCCAAGGGGATCCACGTCTACGTCCCGATCGTCCGCGGCCCGACGCAGAAGCAGGTCTGGGCGTTCGCTAAGGAGTTCGCGCGCGCGATGGAAGCGCGAGCGCCCGAGCTCGTCACGGCCGAGTACAAGATCGTGAAACGGCCGAAGGGGCGTGTCCTGGTGGATTACAACCAGAACGCCTGGGGGCGGACCCTCGCTTCGATCTACTCGGTGCGTCCGAAGCCGAAGGCCACCGCGTCTGCTCCCGTCACATGGAAGGAGATCGAAAAGGGCGTGCGGCTCGAGGACTTCCGGATCGACAACCTTCCCGCGCGCGTCGCGGCGCAGGGCGACCTCTGGGCGCCGGTGCTCGCGGCGAAGGGCCGCTTCAAGCTCGAGAAGTACCTGTGAGCCCGCGACGAAAGGCCGCGCCGAAGGAGACTCCGCCGCCCCGGCCCGGCTCCGACTCCGCGCCGACCGAGATCACGCTGCCGATCAAGCCGCCATACCTTCCGATGGCGGGTCTGCTCGTGGCCGAGATTCCGACCGGCCCGGAGTGGCAGTACGAACCGAAGTGGGACGGGTTTCGCTGCGTCGCCTTCCGCGACGGCAGCGCCATCGAGCTGCAGTCGAAAGCGGGGCAGCCGCTCGCCCGCTATTTCCCGGAGGTGGTGGCGAACGTGCAGGCGATCGGCGCATCGCGCTTCGTTCTCGACGGGGAAATCGTCGTCCCGGTCGGTGAAGAGCTGTCTTTTGACGACCTTCTGCAGCGGATCCATCCCGCGGAAAGCCGGATCCGCAAGCTCGCCGCCGAAACCCCCGGCCTGTATCTCGTGTTCGATCTGCTCGTCGACGAGAAGGGAAAGCTCCTGACGTCGCTTCCCCTGGCCGACCGCCGCCGGCGCCTCGAGGCGTTTGCCGCGAAGCATCTCGAAGGGCGCGGAGGGATCCGTCTCTCACCCGCGACGCCGGAGCTAGCGCAGGCGAAGAAGTGGCTGAGGTCGGCCGGCGGCGCGATGGACGGCGTGATCGCCAAGCGCGCCGACTTCGACTACCGCTCAGGCGATCGGACGGGCATGCAGAAGATCAAGCTCCTCCGCACGGCTGACTGCGTCATCGGCGGCTTCCGTTACGCCTCGAAGGGCAAGGCGCTCGGGTCGCTGCTCCTGGGGCTTTACGACGGATCGGGCAAGCTCGACCACGTCGGATTCTGCTCCGGGTTGACGGCGGCCCTGAAAACAGAGCTCCTTCCGCAGCTCGAAAAACTGGTCAAGCCTCCGGGATTCACCGGCCAGGCTCCGGGCGGGCCGAGCCGCTGGAGCACGGAGCGCACGGGAGAATGGCAACCGCTCGCGACGAAGCTGGTCGTCGAGATCCAGTACGACCATTTCACCGGCGGCCGGTTCCGTCACGGGACGAAGCTGCTGCGCTTTCGGCCCGACAAGGCGCCGAAGGACTGCACGACGGACCAGGTCGAGCAGGAGAGCCGCGTCACCCCGATGGCTCTCCTCGAAGGACGCTAGCAGCCGGCGGGACTGTCGGGGACGCCGGTTGCGGAGTGTGCCTTCGCGCGGGCGAGCGCCACGCCGGCCGAGTCGGTTTTTCCGAGCGCGTCGAATTGCGCGGCGGCCTCCTCGAACGCGGCGCGCGCCTCGATCTTCCGCCCGAGCGCCTCTTGCGCCAGGCCCAGCTGAAAGAGGGAGAGAGCGCGCCCTTCGATCAGGCCGTGCCGGCCTCGAATTTCGACCGCCTCGACAAACGCAGCGGCGCTCCTCTCGAGAAGCTCGCCGGCGCGCGCGGGCTCGAGCCCGGCCCAGCGATGGAGCGCCCGGCCCAGGTTGTGAAGCGTGACGCCTCGGGCGATCTCCCGCTCGTAATTGCGCCACGCGAGGGCCCGCTCGAAGAGGGACACCGATTCCTCGAGCGAATCGGGGTCTTCTCCGAGATTCGCGAGAGCGGTCGCGAAGTTATGGTTCGCCCGGGCCCGCCATCCGCCGTCGTCGTCGGCGGAAAAGTGATCGAGTGCTCGCCCGAACAGCTCCCGCGCGCGGGAGAGATCGGCCGCGGGGCCCGAGCTGCCGAAGAAGACGGCGAGATTGTGAAGAAAACGCGCCCGGTCGGTCTCCGTCTCGAACGAAAGCGCCTGGCGCGCCGACCAGAGGTCCTCCGCGAGGGCCCGGGCGACGCCGGCAGGGCCCGTCGCGCGCAGCTCCTCCTGAACGCGATACCACTCGGAGTACGCGCGCCCGGGATCGGCCCCGAAAGCCTCTCGAAAATGCCGGAGGAGGGCGTCCTGGTCCGGCTCGCCCGGCATGGCCGTCAGCGGCCGGCGGACGGCGGAGGGGGACGCGGCGTCGGGGTTCGGAAGGGCGTATTCGGATCCTCGTAATACGCGCCCGGCTTGCGGGCCGGCGTGGGCTTTCCCGCGGAGCTGCCGGAGGGGCCGGCGGGCTCGGCGGCGGAGGCCGGCCTGCGGGTCGGAGTCGCCGGGGGAGCGGGAGCCACGGGACGCGTCTCTTCGTAAAGGACGCCGGGCGCGCGGTCGTAGGGGGACGGGCTGGAGGGGGTCGCGACCGGCATCGGCGTTATCGCCCCGGCGGCCCCGGGACCGGGGAGGACTCCCGCTGGACGCGCGGAGGAAGCGGGACGCGCCGGCACCGCCGAGGGTGTCGGGCCGGGAATCCGCGCGACGCTCGTCTTCGTCGATCGGCAGTTTGCGAGGGTCACCGCCACCGCGGCCGCGGCGGCGAGAAGGAGGATCCGTCTCATGAGGAGAGGAGGAGCATTTCTCGTGCCCCTTAGCTGTCCCGACATCACCAAACCGCTCAAATCGCTCACTTCGCGACCGACCAGTACAGGGCGTTGAAGAGGAATGGATACGTGCCGTGCGTCTGCGCGCGGTGCTGGGCGCGGAAACCGAGCAGGACGAGGCGCCCCTTGCCGTACGTCATCGCGACCGCCGCCGCGCGGCGCGCCAGACGGTCCTCGCCCCGGATCCAGCCGGAGAGCAGAATGTCGCGAGGGTCGGTCGGATACGACGCCAGCACCCAGCGCTCCATCTCCGCGCCGGGCACCGCCGTCTGAAACGCGATCGGCGAGTCCGCGAACACCGCCGCCTGTTCGGGCAGGCCGTAGGTGACGGGATGCGGAGAAACCTGCACCCGCAGGATCGATCCGGGAAGACCGAAGTCCTCGGCCTTGACCTTCGCGAGGGTATTGCGAACCGGAACGTTGAACTCTTCCAAAATCCAGTCGCAGGAACCCGCCAGCGCGACGAGCGTTCCGCCGGCTTCGACGAATTCCTTCAGGGCCTTCGCTCCCTCCTTCTCGAGGCCTCCGGCATAGTCGGCCGGGAGCTCCGCGAAGTACTTCATCGCGCCCTCTTCCACCTTCGGTTTTCCCTTTTCGATGATCTCCCTTTCGACGTCCGGCAGCACGAGGACATCGAAAGAGTCCTTCATCTTTCCCGCC
>JBBQDF010000037.1:0-11722 GCA_038319475.1 Thermoanaerobaculia bacterium | reverse complement strand
ATCTTCCAGGCGATGGAGCAGGCCGGCCGGATCCGCCGCGGTTATTTCGTCGCCGGCCTCGGGGCGACGCAGTTCGCGCTGCCCGGGGCCGACGACCGGCTGCGCTCCTCGCGCGAGCCGGCACAGGACGGCGAGGGACATACCTGGATCCTCGCGTCGGCGGACCCGGCGAATCCGTACGGGGCGGCCGTGCCCTGGCCCGACACCTTCGGGCAAGCGCCCCGTCCGTCCCGCGCCGCCGGCGCCCGGGTCCTCCTCCGGGAGGGGGAGCTCCTCGCCGCGTCGGGGCGGGGGGAAAGAAACCTGACCACGTTCCTCCCTTCCGAGGAGCCCGAGAGGACCGAGGCGGCCCGCGCGATCGCATCGACTCTCGCGGGCCTCGTTGAAGAGGGCCGGCGCCGCGCCGTCCTGATCGGACGCGTCGATGGGGCGGATCCGGGGGCCTCGCCTCTCGCTCCCTTTCTGATCGCGGCGGGGTTCACTCCGGGGAGCCGCGGATTCTTGAAACGCGCGGCGGGCCTTCGGCCGCCCGTCTCCGGGGACGCCAGGCGCTCCTCCGCATCCGATGCCTGAAGGCGACACGATCCTGCGCGCCGCGCGGACGCTGGCGCGGGCCCTCGAAGGAAAAGAGATCGTCCGGTGGTGGTCGCCTCTTCCAGGGTTGTCGGACGGCTCTTTCGCCGGTCGCCGGGTTGTCCGCGTGGAGGCGCGCGGGAAACATCTGCTGATGCACTTCGACGACGGCCGGGTCCTCCACTCTCACATGCAGATGGTCGGCTCCTGGCACATATACCGACCCGGAGAGACATGGCGCAAGGCAGAGCGGCTGGCACGGGCTGTTCTTGAGACCATCGACTTCGTCGCGGTCTGCTTCAACGCGCCCGTGTTGGAGATTCTGACTTCCAGAGGTCTTTCCCGCCACGAACGGCTTGCGCGTCTTGGCCCGGATCTCCTCTCGGAGTCCTTTGATCCGGACGCGGCTCGCGCCGGACTTCGTGCGATCCAGGACTTGCCGATCGGCGAAGCGCTGCTGGCCCAGAGCGCTCTGTCGGGAATCGGAAACATCTACAAGTCCGAGTCTCTCTTCGCCGCGCAAACGAGCCCGTTCCTGCCCGTCGCAGAGATGTCTGACGCGGAGGTCGACCGGGTTGTCCATTCTGCGCGCCAGCTCATGTCCGCGAGCGTCGTTTCGGCCGGAAGGACCCGCACCACTCGCGCCGGGTCGACGGGACCACGGTTTTCCGTCTATCGGCGTTCCGGACTTCCGTGTCTCGCCTGCGGCACCCGCATCCGCATGCGCCGGCAGGGGACGTCGGGGCGCTCGACCTACTGGTGCCCCTCCTGCCAGCCGGGTCGCGGGGCAGCCCCGCCGGGGAAGAACTGAAATAGGATTTCACGCCTCGGTTTGCCGGTGGAGGGTCTCCATGCGATTCCGCACGCTCTCACCGTTTCTGAGCGCCGCCATTTTCCTGTCTCTTGCCGGGCCCGTGTCCTCACAGGAATGGCGGGGTGGCAGGGTGCGTGTCCAGGGTTCCGTCAAGAACGAAAAAGGCGAGCCGATCGAGGGCGCCAGAATCCACCTGCGATGGAAGCAGCATTCCGACGGCCCCGACCTCGTCGCCGCTGGGAGCGAACCGCACGACGGTCCTGAAGGCGAGCGACGCCCGCTATGCGGAGGCCCTGGGCACCAGGACGGTGTCGATTCCGAACAACTCCGCGGGTTCCGCGTACGCGTATTACGCCTGACACGACACGAATGGCGACAACCTCGTGCAGCCGGGCGAGGTTGATACGTTCACCGCTCTCGGCGCGGCGCCCGTTCTCGCGCGGCAGGCGTGGCAGGGGGCGGGGGGCGTCTGGACGAAGCCGTTCGCAGGCGTCTCGCGTCCTGACGTCGTTTTGATGACGATCGACACGCTCCGCGCGGACAGCGTCGTCGGAGCGCGGACACGACGCACGCATCCTTTTTCAGCCGCCTGCTAGACGGTCGCGGCCGTCGGGGCCTTCTCTTCCGCCGTTTCGACGACGACGTGCGATGACTCGTGCGCGTGCGCGAGCCACCAGCGGCGCGCCCGGTCATCGTTCCACTCGCGCTCGAGCGGCACGGTCTTCAGGGCGGCCGCCAGCTCCTGCATCGTCTGCGGGCGATTGTTCGGGTCTTTCTGGAGACACGACATCAGGATCTCTTCGAGCTGCGGCGGTATCACGTTGGATGTGCGGCGCGACGGCGGGTCCGGGATTTTCTGGACGTGGTCCATGATGATCTGCAACGGCGGCCGCTGAGGATCGAACAGGGTCTTCCCGGTCACGAGCCAGTATCCAACCGCGCCGAGCGCATAGATGTCGGCGCGCCAGTCGAGCTCCGCCGTTCCCATCCCCATTTCGGGCGCCATGTAGCCCGGTGTCCCGGCGAGCACTCCGGCGAGGGTCAGCTGCCGCTCGCTCGACGCGGTGGCCGTGTTCTTGACCAGGCCGAAGTCGAGGATCTTGACGAAGTCCCACTCGAGGCCGAACCGGCAGACGTAGATGTTCGCGGGCTTGACGTCGCGGTGGATCAATCCGCCCTGGTGCGCCTCCGCGAGAGAGTGACAGGCCTGGATGAGGATGGGCACGGCGCGCTCGGCGGGAACCGGACCAAAACGAGCGACGAGCGTCTCGACGTCGAACCCTTCCAGGAGCTCCATGACGTAATAAAACGTGCCGTCTTCGGTCGTTCCGAAGTCGTAGATATCGACAGTGTGCGGCGACTGCAGGCCGGCGGCCGCCTGCACTTCGCGTTCGAACCGCTTGATCGACTCCCGCCCGTCGCTTCCGGTCGAATCCGGCCGGATGAGCTTGATCGCGGCCGAGCGCGCGAGCAGCCGGTGGCTCGCTTTCCACACCTCGCCCATACCGCCGGTGCCGAGCAGCTCCTCCAAGTGGTAGCTGCCCATCTCGTGTCCCTTCTCCGCCTCCACGTTCATCTGGTAGACGATGCGCGAAACCAGGATCGCCGCCGCGGCGGCCACGGCGGTGGGCAGAAACATCAGCCACACCGCCGGACCGTGCGGCGCCGGGTTGCCGGAGGCGACCTGGATGAGAACGCCGGCCGGATCCATCAATGCGGTCGCGACCGTCGCCAGGATCACCTTCCCGCGCGTCGCGGGAACGATGAGCGGATAAGCGAGCGCCCAGACCGCGACGGCGGACCAGCCGCGGGGGACCGCGTCGGTCATCACGCTCGAGTGAATGTTCAGGGAGAGGAAGAGCCCCATCACGACCTCGTAGACGAGAGCCGCGTCGAGAAGCTTTTCGGGGTCGAGCATCTCCCGGCCCGCAATCCACGCCATGACGAGTGACGCGCCGATGGCGCCGCCCACGCCGATCAGCCAGAGAGCCCCGGAACCCGCGTGGACCATCGAGAAGACGCGGTCGAGCAGCGCGAACAGGAACAGAGTGGCCGCCGCGACGAGAGCCATCGTGGTGACGCGGCGCCCCGACGCCGCCATGAGCTCGGGCGGCAGGACGGCGGCGCTCGAGCCCGCCCGCGAGAGATCGCGAGCGGGCGGCCCGGCCGGGCCCTCGCCTTTTTTCCAGATGCGGAAGCTCATTTCGGGAGTGGCAATTCTAACCGTCGCTCCCGCTCACTCCGGGCACCGGCGAGTGGCTCGGCCGGATGCGGCCTTCGACCGCTCGCCTCGTCCCTTAGCTCGGTTCCGCGAGCCTGGCCACGAGCTTGCCGGAAGCGCCGGTGACGCCGCGGGCCGTGTTTTAACCGGCCGCGTTCTCGCGAAGAGAGATTGATCTTTTCCACTGCACGTAGCCCATCACGGCGAGAGCCAGAAAGACTGCATACAGAAAGGCCGTCAGGTACAGCGACTTGTAGATGAACATCCCGATATAGACGACGTCGACGGCGACCCAGACGATCCAGTTCTCGAGGAGCTTGCGCGCCATCATCCACTCGGCGATGAGGCTCGCCGTGCTGGTCGAGGCGTCTACGAAGGGCAGCGACGCGTCTGTCCAGCGGGAAAGCGCGGCACCGAGGCCGGCCGCCATGAGGACGCCGAGCGCGGCGAGTGCGAGCCACAGTCGCGGCCTTCCTCTCGAGACGGGAAGCTCGGTGCGTCCACGCCCGCCGTGAAGCCACGAATACCACCCGTAAAGAGAAACGACGATGTAGACGAACTGCAGCGCCATGTCCGCGTAGAGGCGAACCCCTCGGAACACGAAGACGTACAGCGTGACGTTCACGATTGCCGTCGGCCAGCTCCAGATGTTTTCCCGAACCGACAGGTACACGCTGACGATCCCGAACAACACGGCGGCGGACTCGAGAGGAGTGAAGGACATCGCGCTCTTTCAGCGCCCCCGGGGCACAGGCCGGAGCGGGAGACCTCTCATTTTTCTCTTCCCTTCCACATCCGGCGATCGAAGGAAAAAGGTCGCGCCGCGCCGATGCGGATCCGCGCGAAGTCCGCATGTTCGGGATTCAACAGAACGTTCTCCTCCTGGGGAATCACGGCGGACGGCACGATCAGGACCGCCGACCGCACCGAATCGGCCCACGCGGTTCCGAGCGCGGCGAGGGCTTCGGGCGCCGGATAGGACGCCCAGTTCCTGGGGAGAGCCGACAACGGGAGCGTCTCTTCCTGGATCCCCGGAGGGATGTCGGCATGCCGGGAGACGAGATCGCGAGGTTGTTCGCGGGCCGAGAGGTGGACGAAGAGCTCGGCGGCCGCGAGCGAAAGCGTGGCGGAGGTATAGATAAGCCGCGTGCCGCGCAGGTTCCAGCGCCCCCCCGCGATGCGCGCTCCTTCGCCGTCGAATCGAGCGTGCGCGGCGAGGCAAAGCCGCCAGACGCGCCGGCCGGCCCCGCGAGCGTCAGCTGTAGACGCCGTGCGCGGCCCGCGTCAGAATATCTTCGACCTGCCGCGCGCCGACTTCCGTGTCGAGGAGATCGAGCGGTGCGTCGCTGCCGAGGGCACGGTTTGGCTCGTGGAGCCAGCGGGTGGCCTTGTCGGCGTCGCCCAGCACCTGCTCTGCCAGGGCCCCGACCCGCCCGAGACGGACGAGGCGGTCTGACTCTTCGGGCTTGAAACGTCTCTCCTGCTTGCGGCGCGCGACCGTGCGCGAGGGCAGATCGAGGACTCGCCCCATTTCCGCGGAATCGATTCCGTAACGGCGGCTGAGCGCATCGAAGGAAGCGAAGGCCAGCCCGAGGCGGATCCGCAGCCGAAGATCGTTCCAGCTTCGCACTTTTCCCGGGAACGTCTTCCGGCCTCCCAGAGTGCTCACCAGCCGCTGTGCTGTCACCATCCGGAATCCTCCTGCCAACTGGCATAGATCATACAGCCATATGCCGCAAGAGAGTCGAAGTTGAGACTTGACGGTTGAGGTTGAAGATGAGGGAAGGGTGTTGAAGTCCGGGACGGGTGTCCGGGGCGGCTGACTCGACTCTCAACTCTGAACCCTCAACTCTCACCTTCCTGTCGTGCTACAGTCTTAGCTCCGACCCCCTCCGACGGACCGATCACTCGTGACTCCCGTCGCCGGCCTTCGGCGAAGGGATTTCGCTCATGACGATCCGTCCCGTTTTCCCGAACTGTCAACCATGAAGGCGCCCGTGCGTTCCCGAAGCTCAGTCTCGCTGAAGCCTCCCCCCGGTCCCCCTCGCGGCGCGCCCCCGGAGAAGCGCCGCGCCGCCCCCCGCAGCTTTGCTATCGGACTGACGCGCCTGCCGCGTGTCGGCGAGGCGCCGGGCCTCATCCTGCTGACGGTGGGGGAATCGAGCGGGGCCGCGCCGAAGCGCATCGGTCTCCTGACGGACGCCGCTCTGCGAGGACGCCTCGCGCATTTCGACGCGCACTCTGCCAATGAAATCGCGGCCATCCGCCAGGCGCTGGTGAGCGAAAGCGGGCAAACGACCGTGTTTGAAAGCTGGACCGATCTTCCGGGCTGCCTCTCGTTCTGGTCCGGTTTCATGGGGCTTCAGATCCGCCGCATCGAGTGGACCTGCGAAGCGTGCGGGGTCGTGGCGGCCGAGAGCATCGGGGGAAGCGTCGGAGAGCTGTTTCCGATGCCCTGCCGCTGCGGGGCGATGACGCGGGTGGCCGTGCCGAAGTATTCGTCGGAGCCGGATCTGATCCCGCGCCGCTGAAGCGAGAGAAACGCGGACTCGTGTTCGGGTGCGTTGTTCGCCCGGACCACCTGGATTCGCTGCCCGAGCTCCCGAAGGTCCCGCCTCCTCCCCGTCCGAATCTGTGTCGACCGCGCCGCGGCTTGTCCGCGGCATCGTCGAAGGCGAGACCCGCGGCCGCGATCCGATCAGGGTGAGAGATCCACCCGCTTTGCGCTCATGTTGGATGTCTCTCTGAACGCATGGAGAACCGGTGGGAGTTTTTTCGCTTGACGGCCTCCGCCCTTGACATCCGCGCGGCCTGCTGAAAACGTCTTCCCGCACCGCCGCGTGAACGCTTCGCGGCGAGGAGGAAGGGTTCATGGCCGGGAAACACATCGGCATTCTGACGGGAGGGGGCGATGTTCCCGGATTGAACGCCGCCATCAAGTCCGTCTACACGGCCGCCCGGGATCACGGGTGGCTGAGGGCGGGCTCGCAGGACGCGAACGTCACGGGGATCCTGAGGGGCTGGAAGGGCGCCGTCGAAATGCGGCGGGATGCGGCGTCCGCGCCGTTCTCGCAGACGCTTCCTCTGACGGCGGAGGCGGTGCGGACCGTCGACAGGACCGGCGGCACCTTCCTCCACACGTCGCGAACCCGTCCGGACCGCATGCGGCTCGAAACCATCCCCGAGGCGCTGCGGTCGGGAGGCGCGGAACTGCGGCCGGCCGGGGCCGAGCACTTCGATCTGACCGACGTCGTCATCCGGAACCTGACGGAGCTCGGAATCGACTGCCTGGTCGCGATTGGCGGTGACGACACGCTCGGGTACGCGCGGACGCTTCACGCCCGCGGTTTCCCGGTCGTCGCGATTCCCAAGACGATGGACAATGACGTGCGTGGCACCGACTATTGCTTGGGGTTCGCCACGGCGGTGCATCGCGCGGTCACGTTTCTCAACCGGCAGCGGACGCATCTCGGTTCCCACGAGACGATCGGGATTTTCCGGATCTTCGGGCGCGACGCCGGCTTCACGGCGCTCGCGACCGCGATGGCGGTGTCGGACATCCGCTGCCTGATCCCCGAGCACAGGTTCGACCTGCAGCAGCTTTCCGAGGCGCTCGCCTCCGACTACCATTCCCACGCAAGCCGGTATGCCATGGCGCTCTGCTCGGAAGGGGCGATCTGGAAGGGCGGCAGGCTCGAAGAGGTCGGCCCTCCCGACGGCTTCGGCCATCGCCACAAGGAAAACGTTGGCGAGGCGCTCGCGGCGGCGGTGGCGCGGCTCACCGGGTTGCCGGCGCGCACGCAGGACCTGACCTATGACCTGCGAAGCGGAGACCCGGATCCGTTCGACAAGATCGTGGCGAACACCTTCGGGGCGCTCGCCGTGGAGCTCATCGCCGAAGGAAAGATGGGCCGGATGGTCTGCCTGCGCCAAGGTGTTTACGATCACTCGGAGCTGCCGGATCCCGCAGCCGGCGCCCGCGCGGTCGACGTTGCCTCCGACTACGACACGGCCAGCTTCCGGCCTCGGTTCACCGGGCGGTGGAGCAGATCGCCCTTTGTATAGCCATCGCCTCCGCTCACTCCGGGACGCGCTCACGCGCCGGCCAGCGGCTCGCCCGGGGCAGCTTATCCACGCCTGCGGTGAAGAGGTTTCCCTCTTCCCGCGCGCCGGGGGGAGAAGGGCGGAAGAGCGTTTGTCGTGGGGAGGGTCCCCTCAGTGGCTTTCGCTGACGAGTTCCCGCACGCCTTCGATGAGGCGCTCGACTTCCTCTTCTGACGTGTAGCAGGCGCAGCCGGCGCGGACGACCCCGGCGGGAGCGCAGCCGAGGCGCTCGATGACGGTGGTCGCGTAGAAGTCTCCGTGCGAGAGGTAGAGGCCGCGGCGCGCGAGCACTTCGGCGACTGCGCCAGGCGAGCGGCGCTCGACGTTGAACGCGAGGGTGGGAGTCCGGGGGGCGTCCGGGGGCGGGCCGTAAAGCTTCACGCCGGGAATGTTGCCGAGGCCGGTCCAGAGCCTTGCGAAGAGTGCGCGGCCGCGCGCCTCCAGGGCCTGGTAGGTCTTTTCGAGCGCGGCTCGGCGGGAGGAGAAACCGTCTCCTGCGAGTGAGGCGAGGAATTCCACCGCCGCGGCCGCGCCAACGATGCCTTCGTGATTCTGAGTTCCCGTCTCGAGGCGCTCGGGGCCCGTGTCCGGGGCCGGCAGGATCTTCGAGACATCGAGACGCTCGAGGATGTTCCTCCGCGTCCAGAGAACTCCGATGTGGGGCCGTAGAACTTGTAGGCCGAGCACGCCAGGAAATCACAGTCGATCGCCCGGACGTCCAGGAGCCGATGCGGCGCCAGATGTACGGCGTCGACGAAGAAAAGCGCGCCCCGGGCACGTGCGAGGTCGGCGGCGAACTTCAGGTCGTTGATGGTTCCGAGCGCGTTCGACGCTCCTCCGATCGCGATCAGTCTCGTCCTCGCCGTCACGGCGCGTTCGAGCGATACCGAATCGAGCTGCCCCGAGCGGGGATCGATCGGGACGACCCGGACCGTGACTCGACACTCGCGCTCGAGGCCGCACCACGGATCGACGTTCGCGTGATGATCGAGCTCCGTGACGACGATCTCGTCGCCGCGCAGAAACCCTTTTCCGAGAGCTCGCGCGAGATGAAACGTCAGCGTCGTCATGTTGGCGCCGAACGCAATTTCGTCGGGCGCCCCGTTGACGAAGTCGGCGAGAACCGTTCGCGCCCCCGCGATCGCGGCGTCGGTTTCGGCGCTGGTCGGGTAGGACCAGTGCGTGTTGGCGTTGTGTTGGTAGAGATACTCCTCCATTGCCGCGACGACTCCCCGCGGAACCTGGCTCCCTCCCGGGCCGTCGAAATAGGCGACCGACTGGACGCCCTCGCGGCGGGCAAGAGCGGGAAATCGCGAGCGGATTTCCGCGACACTCGCCAGCGTCGAGGCGGTGCTCGCGCTCATTTCGCGAGGATACCGCCCGCGGTGCTCGCCGTTTTGTGTCACGGCACCGTTGCCGGGGGTGCCAGCCATTGGCCCGGGGAGGGCGCTGGCAGCTCGTAAGTGGCTGGAAACAGAGATCCTGCAATTCTGGCGTGAACATTGGAAGAGGGACAGACGAAGCTCGCGGTCTGTCAATTCATCAGGAGGTCCGGTTGTCCAGTCGGCTCGAGGGAAATTTGGCGGCGCGCGCGTCGTCGGAAGGCGTCGATCTGTCGAGCGAGACGCTCGCCGTGCGGCCCCCGTTTCCGGAGGCGCTGCCCGCCGGCGATCGCCAGATCGACCTGCTACGCGATCACAGTCCGGCCCTGGAGTTCCTGAAGGACGAGGCGGGCCGGCTCATTTATTACAACCGGAGCTTCGGAAACCTGTTTGAAAACGGGCACTCGCTTCTCGGAAAAACGGACGCGGAGTGGCTCCCCGAATCTCTCGCCGCGCGCGTCGCGAAAAACGATCAGACCGTCTTTTCGACCGGCGCCGTGCTCGAAGTGGAAGAGACGCTGCCGGGCCCGAACGGAACCCGTCAGTGGCTCGTTTTGAAGTTCCCGCTGCACGGCGACTCCGGCCGTCCGCTCGTCGGCGCGGTCGCGGTGGACGTCACGGACCGCCGCCGCCGCGAGGCGACACTCTCCCGGATGGCGGCCATCATGGAGTCCTCGCATGACGCGGTGATCTCGACCAGTCGCGATGGATGTGTCTCCAGTTGGAACGCCGGGGCGACCGCGATGTATGGGTACACGTCGGCGGAGATGGACGGCCGGCCCGTTTCCGTTCTCGAGCCCGCGGACCGCGAGGGAGAGATTGCGACGGTTCTCGCGAGGATCGAAGCGGGCGACACCGTCATTCGCTACGAGACCGAGCGGCTGCGCAAAGACGGCGGGAGAGTCGAGGTGGCGGTTTCCGTCTCCCCGATCCGCGATGAGTTCGGCGAGCTCACCGGCGTGGCCTCGATCTCGCGCGACATCAGCGACCGCAAGCGAGCCGAGGAGCAGATCGTCTTCCAATCCATGCACGACCCGCTGACGGGTCTCCCGAACCGGGCCCTCCTGATGGAGCGGCTGAACCTTTCCATTGCGAAGGCGCGCCGTAACGGGCGCCTTCTCGCGGTGCTTTTTCTCGATCTCGATCTCTTCAAGGCCGTCAACGACGGGGTCGGTCAGCTCGCGGGAGACGTCATTTTTCAGGAGGTCGCGCGACGGATCGAAGCGAGCGTCCGCGAGGACGACACGGTCGCCCGCATCGGCGGAGACGAGTTCGTCGTGCTCCTGCCGGAGATCACGCGGGCGGAAGACGCCGTCGTGGTCGCCCGCAAGGTGCTCGAGGCGATCGCGCAGCCTTTTTCTTCGAGCGGCCGGCGCGTGGATCTCACGACGAGCATCGGCGTGTCCGTGTATCCCGACGACGGCCAGGACTCGGAAGCTCTCCTGCGCAGCGCCGACCACGCCATGGAACGCGCGAAGACCAGGGGCCGCAACAACTACCAGGTGAGCATCCCGGAGCAGACCGAGGAAGCCGTCCAGCGGATGGCGCTCCAGGCGGGTCTCCGCCAGGCGATCGAGCGGGACGAGCTCGTCCTCCACTACCAGCCCGTGCTGTCGTTGACGACCGGCCGCATCGTCGAGATGGAGGCGCTCGTCCGCTGGCAGCATCCCCAGCGCGGGCTGATCATGCCCGGCGGGTTCATCGACCTCGCCGAAAAAGCCGGGATGATGGTTCCGCTCGGCGAGTGGGTGCTTACTCACGCCTCGCGCCAGGCGCGGACGTGGCAGGACATGGGATTCACCGACCTTCGGATGGCGATCAATCTCTCCCCAAGTCAGTTCCACGAGCGCAACCTCATCTCGAGCGTTCGCGCGGCGCTGTCGGAATCCGCTTTGCGGCCGGAGACCCTCGAAATCGAGATCACGGAGGGCGTCGCCATGGAGGACGCCGAGATCACGGTGACGAACCTGCTCGCGCTCCGCGAGCTGCACGTCGGGGTTTCGATCGACGACTTCGGGACGGGCTACTCGTCGCTTTCCTACCTGAAGCGTTTTCCCGTCACCACCCTGAAGATCGACCGGTCGTTCGTGACCGACGTCGTCACGAACTCGGCCGACCGCGGAATCGTGCGCGCGGTCGTTGCGATGGCGCACGGTCTCGACTTGAACGTCATCGCCGAGGGTGTCGAGACGAAGGAGCAGTTCACTTACCTCCGGGAGAGCGGCTGCGACGCGCTGCAGGGCTACTGGTTCTCTCACCCGCTGCCGGTCGATCGCGTCGACGGGCTCCTCGCCGAGGAGCGGGAGCGGTGGACGGCGCACAGCTAACGTCGCCTCCGCTCACTGCGGGAGCTGCCTTCGCCTTGCGCGGCGAAGGCACCGGCCGGCGGCTCGGCCGGGTGCGGCCACGACCGCCGGCCAGCTCCCACCGATCGCTTCGGCTCCCGCCCCGAGAGGCTCCTCCACCGTCGCTTCCGCTCACAGCGTTCGCTCACGCTCCCGCCCCGAGAGGCTCCTCCACCGTCGCGTACCCACACAGCGTTAGCTCACCCACCCCCCCCCCAAAGCGCCACCAACCCATAGGTCAGGTGGCACCACACGGGGCGAGCGGATTCGCCACAGAGGTGAA
>JBBQDF010000036.1:0-11749 GCA_038319475.1 Thermoanaerobaculia bacterium | reverse complement strand
GACCGAAGGGCAGCGCGTAGACGACCTCGTCCTCCATGAGGACGGCATGGCCGTCGCGGGTGAAACGATGGGTATGGACCCACGTCCGGTACGGCCCGCGCTCCTGAACGTCCTGAAACTCGCGGCCGGGCTCCCAGCGGGTGATGCGCGTGACCCACTTCAGGCGAACGATTCCCCAGCGGATGCGGTATTCGATCCGGCTGCCCTCGGCGAGCGCCGCCGGCGGGTTGCCGCGGATCCGGAAGCGCAGCCATGGCGGCGTGATCCGCTCCAGGTTCGCGGGGTCCGAGAAGAAGGCGAAGACGTCCTCGAGCGGAGCGCGGATCCGCTGGGTCCGGCGCAGCGCGTAGGCGGCGCCCGGAGAAGGGGACCCCCGGCGCCTCCCCTCGCGAGAGCTCGTCAGAACAGCGGCTGGAGGCCGAAGAGCGGCAAGGTGACCACGTTGTGGAGGCCCGCCGGCCCGTGGACGATGAACGGGACCGCGTTGACGACCGTGCCGATGGTGGCGCGATCTCCGTGGAAGCCGCCCTCGGCGATGAGGTGGAGGGGAGGATCGCCTTCGACGTCGATGCGGTCGGACGGGTTCGGCGCCCCGACGGCCATCGTCAGGTCCAGCGTGACCTTGGGCTCGTCTCCCGCCTGGACCAGGGCGACCTGGTGGAGCCCGAGCACGCGGCCGGGCGCGACACCGTCGGTCTCCCTCTCCGCGATCACCGGCTTGATCGTTTCGGTGATCTCGTCGATCGGGAGGCCGAGTCCGAGCGCGATCAGGGCGGCGGACTCCGAAAGGCCGACGTGGCCGAGCTTCCGGGCCGCTACGCCGTCGATGAACTCCTGGCGCGTGAGCCCCGCCCCGACCTTGGCGCGGAGGGGGCCGCGGCGCTTGGCCGCGTCGACGACGCGGGTGACCTTGACGGAGTCGACGCGGACGCAGGCTCCCGCGACGGCGAGGACCAGGCGATCCATCACGAGCCCGGGATTCACTCCGGTGCCGAGGACGCCGACGCCCTTCTCCTTTGCCTTCCGGTCGATCTGCCGGGCCATGGGGGCGTGCCGGAGCTCCGGATACGCGAGCTCCTCGCAGGTCGACACGATGTGGAAGCCCGCGGCGATCGCCTCTTCGATCTGGGGCAGCATCGCGTGGAGACGCGATCCCGTGCACATGACGGCGACGTCGCCGCGTCCGCGTGAGGACGCGCTGGCGGCGTAGAGCTCCGCGGCGCTTCCCGTCACGGTGACCCCGGGAAACGCTCCGTCGAGGAGCGACGCCAGCGGCCTTCCGGCCTTGTCGGCGGCAGGATCGGCGGCGCCGAGGAGCGTGAGGCCCTCGCGAGCGGCCATGGCTTTTCCGACCTCGACGCCGATCGGGCCCAGACCCACGAGAGCGACGCGGACGCTGGTCGATTTCATCGTCCGGGCATTCTATGCCTCCGGTTTCGCAACCGTGCCCGGGACCCCCCGCAGGAGCGCGAGCGCGACTCCCATCATCAGGGCGAGCGAGGCGACGGCGATCCGGTACGCCGTGTCGCGGCCGAGCGGAGCCGACAGGCCGTCCACGATCGCCGCCCAGAGCAGAGGGCCTACGATGGCCGCGGCGCGCGCGGAGAGGGCGAGCAGGCCGAAGAACCGCCCGGCCTCGCCCGCAGGCACGAGCGTGAGGAGGAGCGGCCGCTCCGCCGACCAGATCCCGCCGAAGGAAAACCCGACCACGAATCCCCCGAGCCAGAAACTCGACAGGTTCGGTGCGAGCGCGATCGAGACGAGGCCCGCGATCCAGCCCACGAGGACCAGCCGGAGGGTCCGGCGCGGCCCCAGCCGGTCGGACGCGCGGCCGGCCGCCCAGGCGCCGGCGATCGCCGGGATCGTCAGCGTGACGAACAGCCGGATCTCGCCGCCGGCCGGAAGCCCCAGCACGGTCACGGCGTAGAGCGCCATGAACGAGATCGCCGTGCCGAGGGCGTCCTGATAGAAGTACGACGCGACCACGAAGCGCAGGAGCCCGGGGTGCCTGCGCGCGTCGCGGAAAGCGGCGGACAATTCCCGCGCGAGCCCTCGCAGCGCCACGCGCGGGCGCTCGGACCGCGGGAGCGCCAGCGGGTCGCGGCAGAAGAGCAGGAAGGGAACCGAGAACACCAGGAAGAGCAGGGCGGTCGGAGCGAAGGCGGCGCGACGGCCGCCGGCCGCGATCCCGAGGCCGCCGGTCACGAACGGCGCGACCAGCAGCACGCCGGCGATCGAGCCCGCGTAGCCGACGGCGGTCCCGATCCCGGAGAGCCGCCCGCGGCGCTCCGGGGTGGTCAGCTCCGTCAGCATCGCGTTGTAGGGCGGCAGCGCGAGCTGGTAGGCGACGTTGGCGACGGCGAAAGCGGCGAGGAGCAGCCCGAGGGGCGCGGACTCCCGCGCGAGCGCCGCGATCCCGAGAGTCGCCGCCACGCACGCGAGGGTCAGGCCGGTGACCCAGGGCTTCCGGCGCCGCGAGGCGTCGGAGACCGCGCCGATCCACGGGGCCGCCACGAGCACCAGGGCGGAAGACAGGCTCGTCGCGATCGAATAGGCCATGTTCGAGGCGCCCCGCTCGGCCACGATCCACACGGCAAAGTAGAGCGTGACGACGTTCATCGAGAAAATGGTGTTCGCGAAGTCGTAGAGCGCCCAGCTCGCGCGTTCGCGGAGGGGCGCCGGCGCGAGGACCCGGAAGCTGCCGTCGGGCTCCAGCGCGAACCGCGGATCGGTCATGGCGCCGTAGGATAGACCGCCCTTTTCGAGGAATCCCCGGATCGGAGGGCGGGTTCTGAGGGTCGTCATGCGTTCACGAGCCGCCGTCGCCCTCCTGGTTTTCGCCGCCCTGACCCTGTCCTCCTGCTCGAGCGGCGGCAGGCGGAAGGATCCGGGGCTCGGTGTCCGGACCCTGGACTGCCTCGTCGTCGAGCGGGAGCGCGAAGCGCCCGGCCAGAACGGCGCCCGGTACGACGGGACCGGAAACTTCTACCTGATCTTCGAGACGCGGGAGGGCGAGGCCACCGCGCGCTACCGCTTCCAGGTGACGCGCCAGCAGTGGTTTCGCTTCGTCGAAGGCTCCCGCGTGCGGATCACGCTGAACAACAACATCCTGCAGGACGTCCGCCCCAACGAATAGCCCGTAAGATTCGGCTCGTGATCTCCGGCATCCAGCCCACGCCCCGGCAGGCGCTCGAAGGGGCCGGAAAGTTCCAGTCCGGCCGCGCGCATTTCGTGGCGACGCTCGACGAGGCCCTGGCCGAGGCGCGCGCGCGCCTCGGCGGCGCCGTTCAACCGCGTCCGGCCGCGGGAGCGCCGTGATCGCGCTCGAGCCCGTGCCGGGCTGGGACGGCCTCGGTGTCGTGACCCGAAGGGATGCCGACACCGGCTCGACTCTGATCGTCGCGCTCCACTCCGAGACGCTCGGTCCCTCGACCGGGGGCTCGCGCATGGCGGTCTACGAAAGCGTGGACGCCGCGCAGCGCGACGCTCTCCGGCTGGCGGAGGGGATGACTTACAAGTGGGCGGTCGCCGGCTTCCCGCGCGGCGGCGGCAAGGCGGTTCTCGCGGTGCCCCGGGGCCTCGAAGCCGGGGCGCGGGAGGACCTCCTGCGCCGGTACGGGTCGCTCGTCCGGGATCTCGACGGGCGATTCTGGACCGGAGCCGACGTCGGGACCTCGGCGGAGGACATGGACGTCATCGCCGAAACCGGCGCCCCCTACGTCTTCAGCCGCACGAAGGCGCGCGGCGGCGCCGGGGAGTCGGGAACGTGGACGGCCCTCGGAGTCTTCGCCGCGGTCGAGGCGGTTTGCGAGACGCTCTGGAGCGCCGCCTCCGTCGCGGGACGGCGCATCCTCGTCCAGGGCACCGGGAGCGTCGGCGGACCGTTGATCGAGCGGCTTCTGGCGGCGGGGGCCCGCGTCTCCTTCAGCGACGTCTCCCCGGCGGCGGTCGCCCGGTGGGAGGCGAAAGGTCTCCGGTCCATCCCCCCGGACGACGTGTTCGGCGAGGCGTGCGACCTGCTCGCGCCCTGCGCCCTGGGCGGCCTCTTCAACGCGGAGACGATCCCGCGGCTGCGGTGCCGCGGCGTCGTCGGCGCGGCGAACAACCAGCTCGCGACCCCGGAGGATGCCGCGCGGCTCCGGGATCGCGGAATCCTGTACGCCCCGGACTTCGTCGTGAACGCGGGCGGCGCCGTCGCCATCACCGGGCAGGAAGCCCTGGGCTGGACCGCCGAGCACGCGCGCGAAGAGGTCCTGAGGATCGGCAGGACACTCGAGCGAGTGCTCGACCTGGCCGCGGTGCGCGGCATCTCGACCGACGCCGCCGCCCGCGAGCTGGCGCGGGAGCGCCTCGGCTGATGGCGTCCATACTCGACGAAGGCGTCGTCGGGATAGCCGCACGGCCAGCGCTGACCCGGCACTCAGACACTCTTGCAGCCGCCGCACGGGTGTCACCGAGTCCGTTTCGGACCAGGAGCATCCTCTGTCGTAGAGTCCGCTGGTGATCGAAGATTGCGGGTGTTCGCTAACGGATAAAGAGATTGGATCCTGCTACTGCTTCCTCGAGCCGCTCGTCCAGGCAGTCGGCAGGCGTCACGCGCTCCAAGTGTTGAATGTCGTCGCCGCGCAGGGTCGAGTACACTTCCGGCAAGTTCAGGAAAGACTCGGGGGCCTCTCCTCGTCTACGCTCGCCGAGCGATTGCACGAGCTCGAAGCGGTGGGGTTGATACGTCGTGAGCTCGAGGGGGCCGACCCGCCTCGGTCTGAGTATCGCCTGACGTCCAAGGGCGATGCTCTGCGCGAATCTTTACGAAGACTCTTCACCTCTTCGGAGGAATCGCGTCGATAACCTGGAGAAACCCGGTCAAACCCACACGGTCGAGCTCCTGACGAGAAGCATTCGGGTAAGCCACGATTTTCCTCGACTGCACGAGAAACTTCAGGCCATCCCAGAAGCGATTTCCCTGGCGCCGATCGAGAAGGAGAAGCTCTTCGGCGGTGGCCGGGGTCATGGCGAGCAGTAGCGGAATGCGTTGAAAGAGGAGCGAATGCGTCTTTTCGACTTCCATCCCATCTCGTGCGCGGGTGAAAACGAGGCCCGTCGAGTCGTTCGGACTCTCGACGATCGCAAAGCGCGCCGTTTCTCCCAGGGGCCCGAAGACATCCGGGTTGCTCTGGACCCACTGCCTCCATCGGTGAACGTCGACGAGGGCTCCTCGATATGCGAAGCCGAGGAAGAAGCGAGGAAGACGGTCGGGGGCGTGAGCCAGCGATAACGCTACCGCCAGTATGAGGAGGGCGCCCAGGGCGACCGGCCAGCCCCGTTTCATCTTGACATGGCAGGCATCGTTGGGCGTAGATTACGAGGGTGTGGAGGCTGCGTCCATGAGAAAGACCGCGATACTCGTTTCCCTTTTCGTTCTCGCTGCGGTGTCTGTGACGTTGGCCGCCGCACCAAAGCCAATGGCCTGCGACTCCTGGAAATGTGGGCCCAAATGCGCGCCGGCCAAATACGTGGCCGTACGCTTTCCGCCCACGATCCGACCTCTCTTTGAATCTCAAATCTATGGCGCCGCCGTTCTGGAGGGTGCGGTTTCGGTGGCCGTTCTCCTTGGCGCACGCTGGTCCGGCAGACGCCGGGCGGCCGAGGCTGCGCGGCGAGAGTTCACGGCCGGCGTCCCCAAAGGGGGTGAGGCGTGAGAACCAACAGAACGGCGGCCGCATTAGTTTTTTCACTGGGAGCCGCTCTGCTTCTCGCTCAGACGCCGCCGAAGGAGTCCCCAACGGACCAGGTCTTCTGCGTCGTCTGCGGCGACTACACGTTCGAGCGGAAGGACGCAACGCCAGCAACGTATGAAGGGGAGAGAATCTCGCTCTGTAGCATCAGTGAGCTCGACCTCATCAAGGCAAATCCGGAGAAATACGTCTGGGCCACGGACGTGGTCAGCGGCCACCGCGTCAACAAGATTCATACGCGCTTCACCGCGGATCGGAAGGTGCAGGTTCGCAAGAAAGACGGGAAGCTCGAGACCTGGCCCCGCCGTTTCTTTTTCGAGTCGGAGAAGACCATGGCGGAGTTCCTGAAGAATCCGGCGAAGTTCCTCAAGGAGCCGTATTCCGTCTAGGGGCGGGATGTTCTGCCGGGACCCCGACGCGTCGAGTCCCAGGCCGGCG
Organism: Thermoanaerobaculia bacterium; assembly: GCA_038319475.1. Classification (GTDB taxonomy): domain Bacteria; phylum Acidobacteriota; class Thermoanaerobaculia; order UBA5066; family Gp7-AA6; genus JALYUA01. Next base: position 5,576 of record JBBQDF010000036.1, on the reverse strand, counting down.
CTCTCCGAGCGCATCGACCGTGCCGCGGACCTGCTGCGGCCGCGCATCGAGGTCCATGTCGAGGAGCGGGAACCCCCCGCGCTTGTGGGTCTCTCTGGAAGCCGCGTATGGCGCAGGCCTGCCACCGAATGCACGATGCCAAGCGAATGGCTCGAAACGCTATCAAAGGCTGAGGAAACGGGGCCACGTGGCCCGTGAGACGCCGGGGGCCGCATCAAGACTTCGGTTACAGAACACTTGATACCATGGTCGTCGGGATGCGAATCGGAATTGATTCAGGGTCTGAAACTGTGAGGGGACGAGGCTGCAGCATGTTCCGATCCAGAGTCTTAAGGCTCGCGCTGTCTGGCCCCGCCTTCCTCCTGCTTCTCCCGTCGCCGTACGCCGCCGCATCTGGGGAACCGGAGAGCGCGGCGACGCAGTCGCAAAACAGCATTCTCAACCTCTACGACGCCTTCGGGTACGGGAGGAAGGTCACGATCCTCGACTGGGGGTTCTCGGCGCTCGTTCGATACAACGGAAAGACGATCCTGTTCGACTCGGGCAGTCAGGCGGACGTGCTGGCGAAAAACGCCAGGGCCCTGGGCGTGGACCTGACCCGGGTCGATATCGCCGTGCTCTCTCACCGGCACGCCGATCACGCATCGGGGTTCGACTATCTGTTGAAAGTCAATCCTTCCGTGAAGCTCTACCTTCCCAACGACCGGGGGCTGGGCGCCCCGGAACACTGGCAGTTCGAAAGGCCGCCGGAGGCCGCGCAACTCGCGCCCGAGGAGCTGTACTGGGCCGGCAAGCAAACGTCGATCGACTACAAGTCCAGCGGACGCTTCTGGAACGCCCATGCCGACTGGGTGACCGCGGCCAAGGAAGTGGCGCCCGGTGTTTTCGTGATTCCGACGGCCGGCGTGATGCTGGGCGACTTCTGGAGATATCCGCCGCACGAGGACCATCCCGAGCTGACGGGAATTCCCGAGCTCTCGCTCGCCTTGAGGACGAGCAAGGGCGTCGTGTTGATCGTCGGCTGCGCGCACTCCCGGGTGGAGGAGATCGTCGTCGAAACGAAGAAGCGTCTCAACGCGAACGTGGAGCTCGTGGCGGGCGGATTCCATCTCATGCCGTACTCGTCGAAGTACATCACGGTCCTGGCGCGGAAGATGAAGAACGAGCTGGGTGTCAGGAGAATCGCTCCGGCTCACTGCACGGGCGCGACGGCCTTGAAGATCTTCAAGGAAGTGTTCGGCGCGGGCTACTCTTACGCTGGCCTCGAAGCGGAGGTTCTCTTCCCGCAATGAGCCGGGCCATTCGGAGCGGTCTAGTCAGATTTAAGTTTCCCCTGGCGGCTTTGCGGACCTAGAGTGGGTTTCCGGGCCCGAGCTCATGGAGCCGCTCGCGGAGCGACCCTCTGCAACCCCCTCCAAAAAGAACTCGAGCTCCGATTCCGGTGGAGAGGAATCGATGGAGTACGGTCTCTCGATCATCTTCGCGCCCGCGAGGACTCCGACTGTCGCGAACTGGCCGGACCGGAAGTCCAAGCTGCTCGGGACGAACCCGAACGACCTGGAGATCCGGAGCCACATCGCGGCGCGCGCCAATAAAGTGGGTTCCTGCGGATCCAATCCCCCTTTCTACAGAAACGTCATCCCCCCCGCTTCGGAAAGTCGAAGCGCCCTTGACGCCTCCTCACCTCCGTCACAGAATGCGATTGCGGGCGGTTGAGCGTCTCGGCAGGAAAGGGAGGGCCCCATGGACGCCATGACCCTGTGGCAGATCTCCTGGGCGATCGGAGCGGTCGTCCTGCTCATCGTGGCCGTTCTCCTGCTCGTCATCATCGCCGCGGCGAAGTCGATCGACCGACGGGCTGCCGAGATCTGGACCGTCGGCAAGCAGATCGCGGCGAACACGGTCTCGATCTGGATGCTTCAGAAGACCAATGTCGTCGCGGGGGAAATCCTGACGACCGCCAGGGGCATCGCCGGGGGAGCGGGAGCGATCGACGCGAAGCTCTCCGCGCTCGCCGGAAGCAAGTGATGTCGGCGGTCCTCATCGTGACGCTTGCGTATCTGGCGATCCTGGTGGCCGTCCTCGCCGTCGGCTTGATCCTCATCGCCTGGCGGCTGACGGCGACGGCGAAAGCCATCCGCCAGATTCGCGACGCGCTCGCGCAGGTTCAGGCCGACACCGCGCCTCTGGGCGATACGCTCGGCAAGGTCAACGGCGCGCTCGCGCAGCTTTCGGGCGGCCTCGGGTCCGTCCTCCAGTGGCTCATCCTCGCGGACGGATCCCTCGCTCGCATTGCCAAGCGGTTCCGATCGAGCGCCGCATGAACGCCACAGTCGAGCAGATCTGGTGGATCTCGCTGGTGCTCGCCCTGCTCCTGACGGCGGTGGCGGCGTACTTTCTCGTGAAGGTCACCCATTGTTGCAAACAAATCCTGGAGCTAGCGCGAAAGACGGTTCCCGCAGCCCAAGGAATCGCCCGAAACACGTCCGCCATCGCGGACCTTGCGGCGGTCCTGCAGCTCGCGCCGACCCTGCTCTCGGTAGCCGGCGGAATAGACGCCGCTTCGAAGACGATCGCCGTCACGCTCGACTCCGTAGCGCCCCCCCGGGAGGTGTGATGGTTCTCTGGACTTTCCTGACCGCGGTTTTGTTTCTCGTTCTTCTGGCGGCCCTCGCCTGGGCTCTCGCCATGATCTCCAAGGCGCTCAGCGGGATCCGCCGCAGCCTCGAGAAGATCGCCTGGGGCGTGCGGGCGATCGAAGTGGAGACGGCCCCGCTTCCCGCCGGAATCTCGGGAGTGGCCGTAGGGCTGACGTCGATCGGCTCGGGCCTCGCGGCGGTCCAGCAGCACCTGACCTCGACGGCGGACAACCTGCCGGGAGCTGCGCGCGCTCTCGGGCTCATCTCCTGAAAGAGGGGACGACCATGGTGGAAGCTGCGGGAATCCAGTCCGGGAGCCTTTCCATCGAGCTCGAGCCGCTGGCCCCATCCCTGACGCGGCCGATCGAGAAGGTGTACGCCTTCTGGCTCGCGGGCATGAGCTGCGACGGCTGCACGATCTCCGTGTCGGGATCCTCCGACCCGTCGCTCGAAGACCTGCTCCTGGGGACGGTGCCGGGTCTCCCTCGGGTCATCCTCTACCACCCCGTTCTGAACGCCGAGGCGGGCGAGGAGTTCGTCCACAACTTCGAGCTGGCGGCCCAGGGGAAGCTCGATGCGCCCTACGTCATCATCCTCGAGGGGTCCGCGGTCGACGACTCCCTGATCGACGGGCCGGGCTACTGGGTGGGGCTCGGGGCACACCCCGCGAAGCCGGAGGAGGACGGAGGCACGGTGATCTCCGTCATGGAGTGGATCGACCGGATGGCCCCCGGGGCCGCGGCAGCGATCGCGATCGGCACCTGCGCGACCTGGGGGGGCATTCCGTCCGCGGCGGGAAACCCGACCGGCGCGATGGGGCTCATGGACTACCTCGGGAAGGACTACCGCAGCGCCTTCGGATTGCCCGTCATCAACATCCCCGGCTGCGCTCCGGTCGGCGACAACTTCACCGAGGTCGTGGCGATGGTGCTGCATTTCCTCCAGGGGAACGGCCCTCTTCCCGAGTTCGACGAGCTCGGAAGGCCCGCCTGGCAGTTCCATCACACGGTCCACGAGCGCTGCGTGCGAGGCGGCTTCTACGAGGGCGGAGTGTTCGCGGAGAAGTTCGGCGACCCGGAGTGCCTGGTGACGCTCGGTTGCTGGGGTCCCGTCGTGCAGTGCAACATCGTCGAGCGCGGGGCGATCCGGCACCACGGCGGCTGCATGAACCAGGGAGGCATCTGCATCGGGTGCACGATGCCGGGGTTCCCCGACAAGTTCACTCCCTTCTACAAGGAGCCGCCGGGTGCGACGGTTTCCACACATACGTCGAAGAACGTCGGACGCGTCATTCGCGCCCTGCGCCGCCTTTCTCAGGACCATCAAAATCGGGAGGCCCTCTGGGACAACCTGCAGGAGACGCCGAGCGGCTGGGCCCTCGAAAAGCACGGCGACCCGCTGTTCGGACGCCTCGCCGACTTCTTTTACCGGAAGCTTCAGTTCCGCCAGGCCGTCAAACCGGGTCGCGAGGAGCCGGAGACGAAGTTCCGGGACGGCTACGAGGTCAAGAACAAGCTCGTTCATGACGCACGGGAAAAGCATCCGGAAGAGGGCGAGATGAGGTGGGGATACGCGCGGCGTCGCGCGAAGATCGAACGCGATTTGCGCTCGCGGGACGCCGAGACTCGCGAACACGCCAGGGAGACGGTGACCGCGGGGACCGAGGGGGGTCCTCGCGCCTGAGGCGACCCGACACGCTGCCAGCCGAGAGCTGACGGCGGAAAGCTGACGACCCATGTGCTTCCGTAACCTCCCGATCGAATTCGACGCCCAGGGCGGCGCGACCCTCCGGGGCGGCGCCGACCCCTTCGGCTACGAAACGAAGGCGATCGACCGGGACGAGATCAAGAAGCTGCTCGCTAAGAACGGCTACGTCAAGGCGGTCGACTACGATCCGGTCACCCGCGTGGCCGGGGCGCTCGGCTTCCACAGCGTCGTCGACCTCGAGAATCGCAAGGTCCTCGAAGCGAGCTCGATCGCGACCCTGTTTCGCGGCTACGAAGTGATCCTGAAGGGGCGCGACCCGCGCGACGCCATCTTCATCAGCAGCCGGGCGTGCGGCGTCTGCGGCGGCGTGCACTCGACCTGCTCGGCTCTCGCCATCGAGATGGCATTCGGGATCTGTCCCCCGCCCCTGGCCGTCGTCATTCGGAACCTCGCTCTCTCGATGGAATTCATCTGGGACAACAGCATGCATCTCTTCATGCTGGCCGGCCCGGACTACTCCGAGGCCATGATCAAGAAGACGGAGCCGACGCTCTGGCAGAAAGCAACGCGCACCGAGACGCGCTGGGGAAGCATCCACGGCTACTCGAAGATGAGCGAGCTCTTCCACGACATGAATCCGCTCGTCGGCAAGCTCTATCTCGAAGGGCTGGAGCTCTCCCGCATGGCGCGCGAGGGGTACGTGACCCTCATGAGCAAGTACCCGCACCCCGAGACCATCGTCCCGGGCGGGGTCAGCCACACGGTCACCATCCAGAGCTTCAACGTGTACCTGAACCGCCTGATGAAAACCTTCGACTTCGCGAAACGAGCCATCGCGATCTGGAACGACATCGCGGACTTCTTCTACGACGCCAACGAAAAGTACAAGGAGTGCGGCACGCGGCCCGTCAACATGGCCGATCTGGGGATCTGGGACGACCCGAACGCGTACGACGCCACTTACGAAAACTGCGACGCGTGGGGGGAGCGCCGCTGGGCGACGCCCGGCGTCATCCTCGATGGGAAGCTGGTGACGACGAAGCTTCAGCAGATCAATCTGGGCATGGAGGAGTTCATCGAACACTCCTACTACGAGCAGTGGACCGGTCACCCGCACAAAACGGATCCCCTGGGAGCTCCGCTCTCCCCCTACCACCCGTGGAACAAGGAAACGAAACCGAAGCCCGGGGGGACCAACTGGCGCGAAAAGTACAGCTGGGCCACGGCTCC
>JBBQDF010000035.1:0-11822 GCA_038319475.1 Thermoanaerobaculia bacterium | reverse complement strand
GGAGTGTGAAGCCTTCGACTTTCCTGATGCTCACGCGATCGCCCGCCACCGCCGCCGGCGCGCCGCGCGCGTCCCAGTATTCTCCGTGTACGAGAACGGTCCCGGGGCCCTCTCCTGCCATCGAACGGACGACGACGGCGCTCTGACCGAGGAGGTTGTCGCGCCCGGTGCGCACGGGCAGCCTCCGCAGCCGGAGCGTGTTCCACGCGAGAAAGCCCACGACGGCGAGCGTCAAGGCGACCGACGGCGCCACGATGGCCAGGTCGACTCGATACCCGGCGGCGTGACCGCGGCCGGAGAAGAGCATGGCGGAGCCGGCGAGAAGCGCGACGGCTCCACCGACCGCGAGGAGCCCGTGGCTCGTCACCTTCACCTCGGCAACGATGAGAAGCCCCGCACAGAGGATCAGCGCGATTCCGGCGAGATTGACGGGAAGAACCGAGAACGCATAGAGCGCGAGGAGGAGCGAGATCCCCCCGACGACGCCCGGAAGGACCGCGCCGGGGCTGGCGAGCTCGAAGTAGAGCCCCACGAGGCCCGCGAGAAAGAGCATGTAGGCGATGTTCGGGTGCGACACGACCCCGAGCAGCCTCTCGAGCGAACCCATCTCCCGGCTCTCAACCCGCGCGCCCGCGAGCGCGAGCGGCGCAGACCGTCCGCCCACGCGGGCGAGCGTCCGTCCTTCGAGCTGTCGGATGAGATCCGCGCGGTCGCGGGCGACGATGTCGACAAGGCCGGCCTCCTTCGCTTCCGTTTCCGTAAACGAGGCGCTCGACGTCACGGCCGATTCCGCCTTCTCGGCGTTCCGTCCCCGCTGTCGGGCGAGGCTCCGCACGAACGCCCGCGCGTCCTGCTCGACTTTCGAGCTCATCGTCTTCGAGAGGTCCTCGCCCTGGCCCCCGACCGGGTGCGCTGCGCCCGAGTTGGTCCCCGGGGCCATTGCCGCGACGTCCCCCGCGAGCAGCAGGAAAAAGCCGGCCGAGGCCGCCGAGCTTCCGGACGGCGCCACGTACGTCGCGATCGGAACGGGAGACTCCAGCATCGCCGTTGCCATTTCCCGTGTCGACGCCAGCAGCCCCCCCGGAGTCGAAAGTTCGAGGATGACCAGCCGCGCGCCGCTCTCCTTTGCTCCCGTGAGCAGTCGCCGGAGATACGCGGCCGCCGCGGGATGGACGGGGCCGTCGATGCGCCCCACGACCACTAGCACCGGCGGGGCGGGCGCGGCGCGGGCCGGGAAAGCCGCGGCCGCCAGGAGAACGAGCAGGAAGGCGAGCCGAGCCGGCATGCGCGGGAAGTCTACCGTGCGGACGGTTTCCGAGGCTCGCGGCCCGGTTCCGCGGCATCGGATCCGCAGCGCGGGAGAACCAGCGCCCCGGGATGGGTAGCCGATGCCCGCGGCCGGGTCCATCGGCGATAATCCGGTCGTGCCGGCGCGGTCACCTTCCTCCTCGATCGCCGCGAACCGGAAGGAGCGACGAGTTCTCCGGCCCCTCGAAGCCATCAACCTTCTCGCGCTCGCCGCCGTCTCTCTTCTCACGCTCGCGCTGTCCCGCCGCCTCGCCGATCCCGGCGGGCTTCTGCTGCGCTACGCGATCATGGCGGCCGCGCTTACGATCGTCGCCGCATTCGTTCGCGTCGAAGAACGGCTGCCGGCGCCCGTCAGGTTTCTCCTCGATTTCTATCCCGCGGCCTTCATCCCCGTGTTGTACGAAACTCTCGGAGTGCTCATCTTCGCGGCGCGGGGCGGCGCGCGCGACGGTCTGCTGATCGCGGCCGACCGGGCGCTCTTCGGCGTCGACGTGACCGTGTGGCTGGAAAAATTCGTCCGGCCGTGGCTGACGAACCTCTTCTACGCCGCCTACACGACCTACTACTTCATCTCCCTGACGCTCGGATTTTTCCTTTGGAGACGGAACATCCCGGCGCTTCGCCGCTACATCTTCACTCTGACGCTCTGCTACTACTTCTCCTATGCCGGGTACTTCGCGGTCCCGGCGCTCGGCCCTCGCTTCGCGCTCGCGGATCGCCAGACGGTCGTCCTCGAATCGACCCGGATGGCCGCGGCGATCGCGCAGACGTTGGACGAGCTCGAGCATACGAAGCTCGACGTCTTCCCGTCCGGACACACGATGCTCGCGGCCGCGGTCCTCTTCGTCGCGTTTCGCCGCGCCCGGGACGTGTTCTGGTGGCTCCTCCCCGTGGCGACGTGCCTGATCCTCTCGACGGTGTACTGCCGTTATCACTACGTCGTCGATGTCCTCGCCGGGCTGGTCCTGGCGGCCGTCACGGTGCCGGTGGGAGATCGGATCTACGAACGCCTCGAGAAGGGACGGTGGAACGCGAGCGCCGGAGTCGAGTGAGATCCGTCCGCCTCACCGCTCACCTTCTTACCCCTCACCTTCTTACCCCTCACCCCACCTTCCGGTCATACATCCGGTAGGTCTTGTACACGCGGCCGCCCCACAGATCCGCGGCTCGGATGATCGCTTCGTTGTCCTCGAGGAGCCACGACATCTCACAACCCGTGTAGCGGCGATCGAGCGCGGCTTTCAGGCCTTTCTCGAACATCACCGCCTGGATGCCGCGCATCCGCCACTCCTTCTTGATCCCGAGGGTTAAGACGCGGATCGACCGGATCTTCTTCAAGGCGAGCAGGAACTTCAGCCACCCGAAGGGCAGCAGACGGCCCTTCAGCGGCTTCATCGCGACGTTGTAGTCCGGCAGCGTGAGCATGAACGCGATCGGTTCGGGCGGCCCGTCCGGCCTCCGCGCCTCCGCGAGGAACAGAAAATCCTCGTCGACTAAAGGCTTCAGGCGCTTCGCCATGAAGTCCATCTCCTCCGGCGTCATGGGGACGAAGCCCCAGTTCTTCTCCCACGCCGCGTTGTAGACCTCGCGGATCTTCGGCAGGTCCACCGCGAGGCTCTTTTTGGAGATCTTCCGCACGACGACATCCTTTTCCCGCCGGGCGATCCTCTGCGCCATCCGGGTGACCCGCGCCATCGGGTCTGGTTTTATTTCGAACCAGTAGGCGAGAAGGTCCTTCGCCTTGAGAAACCCCGCTCCCGTGACGAGGTCGACGTAGTAGCGCGGGTTGTAAGTCATCATGAGGGCCGGAGAAGAATCGAAGCCGTCGACTAAAAGCCCGGCCTCATCGTTCAACGTCGGATTGGCCGGGCCGCGAAGCGTGTCCATCCCCCGCTGCTTCACCCACGAGTCCGCGGCTGAAAAAAGCGCCCCCGCCACGGCCGGGTCGTTCTCGCTCTCGAAGTAGCCGAAGAAGCCGGTGCGGTCGTCGTGAAAGTCGTTGTGGTTCCTGTCCACGATCGCGGCGATGCGCCCGACGTCGCGACCTGCGCGCAAAGCCACGAAGAGCTGCATTTCGCCATGAAGGAAGAAAGGGTTTTTCGCGGAGAAGACTTTCGCAACGTCGTCGCGTAAAGGCGCGACCCAGAACGCGTCCTCAGCGTAGATGCGGTCCGCAACATCGAAGAATCGCGACAGCTCCCGCTTCGAGCGCCCGATCGGCTGGACGGAGATCGGGCGTTCAGACATCAGTTCTCAGCCGGAACGCATCGCGCTGGCTCCGCTGAAAGCTGAAAGCTGAGGGCCGGAAGAAAGCTTTTCGTCAAACTTCGACGGAGCGCACCAGCCCGACTTCGCGGCCCACCTTTTCGATCGCTTCGAGAGCCCGGACGAGCTGATCCTTCGTATGGGTCGCCATGAGCGAAGTCCGGATCAGGGCCCGGCCCGGGGGCGTCGCCGGCGAGAGAACGCAGTTGACGAAGATGCCCTCTTCGTGAAGCCGGTGGACCATCTGGAGCGCGGTGAAGTCTTCGCCCACGACCACGGGCACGACCGGCGTCTCGGACTCGCCGGTGTCGAGTCCCATCGAGCGCAGCCCTTCCGCAAAAAACCGGGTGTTCTGCCAGAGCCGCTCGCGCCGTTCCGGCTCCCGCTCCATGATGTCCACCGTCGCGAGGGCGGCCGCCACCGAGGCCGGCGGAGGCGCCGCCGAAAAAATGAGCGTACGCGCACGGTGCTTGATGTAGTCGATGACGGTCGACTCCCCCGCGATGAACCCTCCGACGGAAGCCATCGATTTGGAAAACGTGCCCATGATCAGATCGACTTCCTCTTCGAGGCCGAAATGCTCAGCCGTGCCGCGGCCCGTGGGCCCGAGCACCCCGACACCGTGCGCGTCGTCCACCATCACGGCGGCGTCGTGCTCGCGGGCGACCGCCACGATCTCGGGCAGCGGCGCGATGTCCCCTTCCATGGAGAACACGCCGTCGACGACGACCAGCTTCCCGCGACTCGCGGTGTCGTTCCTCATCTGGCGCCGGAGGTCGGCCGGGTCGTTGTGCCGGAACTTCCGCACTTCTCCAAACGAGAGGCGCGCGCCGTCGATGATGCAGGCATGGTCCTGCTTGTCGAGATAGACGCTGTCCCCTTTGCCGACCAGGCACGAGATCGCTCCGAGATTCACCTGGAAGCCCGTCGCGAAAACGACGGCGGAGTCCTGACGCATGAAGCTCGCGAGCCTTTCCTCCAGCCGGACGTGGAGATCGAGCGTTCCGTTCAAGAAGCGGCTGCCGGCGCACCCGGAACCGTACTTGCGAATCGCGTCGATCGCGGCTTCCTTGACGCGGGTGTCGTTCGTCAGCCCCAGATAGTTGTTCGATCCGAGCATGATCATGCGCCGGCCGCCGATTACGACCTCCGGGTCCTGCGCGGAATCGACTACCCGGAAGAACGAGTACAGGCCGGCCCGCTGGATGCGGTGCGCGTCGTCGAACCGGAAGCACTTGTCGAAGAGCGGCGATGTCCGGGTTAGAGAAGCCACCGGAGCGACTTTGCTCATTTTCACTCCCACGCTGACCGACATTGGACGACCGCCCCGCGGGACGCCCCGATTCGTGCGGATCTTAGCAAATTTTACAAAGACAGCCAGCGCTCCCGGACGTACCAGAGCCAGGTCTCCGACAGATCTTCGAAAAGGGGGGGCGGCTCTGGAAGATCGAGATCCCCAGCAAAACCCGTTCCGCTGCAGATCCAGTCACCGGCCAGGATCTCGCGCGCCTTGTCCGCGTTGAACGGGCGGGAGCGTCTCGTCACCGCCTCGACGACCGTTTCCGCCGCGCCCGCCACCCGGATGAGCAACCGGGGCACTGGCACCAGATGAGGACGTCGCGGCGGGAGCCGGGCGATCAGGCGGGAGATGTCCGAAATCGAGATCGGAGCCGGATCGACCAGGAACCCGGCCCTTCCGGAGAGGTCCGGGCGCGCCGCGGCCCGCGCGATCGCGTCAGCCGCGCGCTCGGCCCGAATCACCTGGATCCGCGAATCGCCCGCGGGAACGGGTAGCCACCCGCCCGCCGCCGCCCGGAACAGGACCAGGAGGCCGCGGTCTCCGGGGCCGAAGACGACCCCCGGCCGGACGATGATCCGCGGCCCGCGCCATCCGGCCTCGACAGCCTCCTCGCCCTCGCGCTTGGAGGCGCCGTACCAGGAGATCGGGTGCGGGCGGTCCTGTTCGGTGACTGCGCGTCCCTCCCGCGCCGGCCCCGCGGCGGCCTGGCTCGAGACGAGAAGGAACAGGGCTTCGGGAGCGGTCTGCCGCGCGGCCCCGACCAGGCGCTCCGTTCCGCGGGCGTTGACCTCCCGGTACTCCTCCCGCGTGCGCGCCTTGATCAACCCGGCGACGTGGACGACCGCATCGACTCCTGATACCGCGGCTGAAAGGTCCGTCGCGCCCGAGAGATCGCCGGGAACGGGAATGACCCCGGCGGCGGCGAGACCGGCCAGCCGTTTAAGACCGCCGCGGCAGAGCGCGCGAACCGTCCATCCGCGCGAGACGAGAGATCGGGCGACGTGCGTTCCCAGAAAACCGGTCGCGCCAGTGAGAAGGCAGGTCGGCACGGCTTGGATTCTGACTGATTTACGACTATCGTTCGCCCGCCCGATGACAATCCCTCACACGGCCGGCCGCCGGCTGGCACGCGGGATCCTGGCGGCCGCCGGCCTCGCGTGGACGGCCGCCGCTTCCGCCGCCGCGCCCGTGCGTCCGCCGGTCGTCGAGTACCGCATCGAGGCCACGCTCGACGCGAACAGCCATGTCGTCAAGGGTCACGAGAGCCTCGTGTGGCGCAACCCTTCCGACGACGCCGTTTCCGAGCTGCGTTTCCATCTCTACTTAAACGCCTTCAAGAACAATCGCTCCACGTTCATGCGCGAGTCGGGGGGCCGGTTGCGTGGCGATCGCGCCGGAGAAAACGCGCAGGACTGGGGCGCGATCGACGTCCTCTCGCTGAAAAGCGACGCCGGGACGGACCTGCTCGCGCGCGCCCGGACGGTCCAGCCGGACGGCAACGATTCGTCGGATGAGACCGTCCTCGCGGTTCCGTTGCCATCGCCGGTCGGCCCGCGCGGCGAGGTGCGTCTCGAGATCGAGTTCCGCTCGAAACTGCCGCGGATCTTCGCGCGAACGGGTTTCGTGCGCGACTACCACCTCGCCGGCCAGTGGTTTCCGAAGCTCGGCGTCTACGAGCCCGCCGGAATGCGCCAGCGGGAGGCGGGCGGCTGGAACTGCCACGCCTTCCACGCCAACTCCGAGTTCTACGCCGATTTTGGCGATTACGACGTCACCGTCAACGTCCCGGCGGGCTTCGTCGTCGGGGCGACCGGCAAGCGAGTGTCGGAAACCCGCCTGGGCAACCGGGTCGCATACCGGTACGTGCAGGAAAACGTGCATGACTTCGCGTGGACCGCCGATCCACGATACGTCGTGCACGAGGACCGCTTCGAGCCGGCGCGCGACGTGCCGGCGGACTGGACGGCGCGTGCGGCCCGGGAGCTCAAGAAGACGGCGGCGGAGCTCGCTCTGAAACCGGTCTCGGTCCGACTCCTCCTCCAGCCGGACCACCGCGCCGCGCACGGCGCGTACATGGAGGGAGTGCGCGTGGCTCTCTCCTTCTACGGCCTGTGGTTCGGCGCGTACCCGTACGAAACCCTGACCGTCGTCGATCCGCCCGAAGACGGTTTCGGGTCCGCCGGCATGGAGTACCCGACTTTCATCACGGGGGGGACGTCCGGGTCTCTTCTGCGCTGGCCGCTGCGCAAGGCGCGAATCACGCAGGAGGTGACGCTGCACGAGTTCGGACATCAATACTTTTACGGGATGATCGGGAGCAACGAGTTCGAAGAATCATGGCTCGACGAGGGGTTGAACACGGACGCCGAGTACCGTTCGATGGCGCTCGCGTACGGATCGCGGGATTTCTACGAGTTTCCGGGGGGCGTCGGCATCGGGTCGCTTGCGTTGGCCCACGCGGCAAGCGCCTCCCTGAAGAACCTCGACCCGATCCTCCGCCCGGCGTGGGGCTTCGCCTCCGCCGGTTCCTATGGCGTGAACTCGTACCTGAAAGTGGGTCTCTTCATGGCCCAGATGCGAAACGATCTCGGCGCGGACGTCTTCGCTCGCGCCGAACGCGCGTTCTTCGATCAATGGTCATTCCGGCACCCCTCCACGGCCGACTTCTTCCAGGCCTTCGAGCGATCGAGCGGCCGCGATCTCTCGGGCTACCGCTCGAAAATCCTGCTCGGTACGGCAACGCTCGACTGGCAGGTCGTCAATGCGAGCACCGAGCGGGCGCGCCAGGAATCGGGCCTCTTCGAGCGGGGTGGCAAGCGCGTGACGCTCCAGAACGGCCGGCCGATCTCCGAGGGAGCCGCGGAACCCCGGGGCGGCCGTCCCGGCCAAAAGTGGGAGAGCGTCGTCCTCTTCGGGAACACGGGAGACTGGCCGCACTCCGCCGCTGCCCGCCTCGTGTTCGAGGACGGCCGCGTCGTCGATCGGGTTCTGGCGGCCGAGGCGCGGTGGGTCCGCCTGCGGATCACCTCGTCTTCGCGTCTCGCGTGGGCCGCCGTCGACCCCGACCGCAGGAACGCGTGGGAGGCCAACCGGTTAAACGACTCGAAAGTACTCGGCGTGGGACGCGGGGCCGCGGACACGAGAGGGCGAGCCGCGTCGGCCAAATATCTGGGCTGGGCGGCAGCGCTCTCCGGTCTCTTTCAACAGCTCCTCTGGTCTCTCGCTTGAACGGGGCAGGCGCGCTCTCCGCGGGTTTCGGCGCCCTTTCGCGCGTGCGCCTGATCCTCCTGTTGACGGCCTCCGCGGCGATTCTGGGCGCCCTCTCCGCCGCGCCCCTCGCGCCCGCTATGGCGGACGCGTTCACGGGCACTCTCGCGGGCGACCATCTGATCCGAAACCATCCGGAGTTCGCGCCCGTCGACGCGGTGGATTTCCTGCGGGAGAAATCCGCGGCCGTCGCGGGGGCGCGCCAGTCGATGATCTGGGCTGCGATTCTGGGCGTCCTGCTGCAGATCTTCTTTGCCGGCGGGATCGTCGAGACGCTCGGACGCAACGTGTTCTCGATCCGCGAATCGCGCGCCGCATTCTGGGCGGGGTCGCGGCGGCACTTCGCCCACAACCTGAAGTGTTTCGGATTGTTCGCACTGGCCGCCGGAGTCTCACTCGGCGTGTGGCTCGGGGTGACGGGGGCTCTGGGCAAGACGCTCTTCCGCGACGCTCCTCCGCACGCGCCGGGACGGACCGCCTGGGGGCTCGCCGTCTGGGCGGTCGCGCTCTGGATCCTCGGAGCGCTGACCCTTCTCTACGATTTCGCCCGGGCGGGCCGCCGGACGACGCCCGGCATCGGAGCGGTGGCCGCGTTTCGAAAGGGCCGGCGGCGGCTGCGCGGATTCCGTCTCCGCGGGCTCGGGCTCCTTCTGTTCTGGAGCGTCATGGCGTGCGCCGCCCTGGCCGTCGTTTTCGCGGCCGCGTGGGGGCAGCGGACGCCCTCGGGGCCCGCGGTTGCCGTGAACCTCGCGCTCCTCCTCCTGCTGCTAGCGGTGCGGCCGGCCGCGCGCGTGGCGGCGTGGGGCTCGGTCCTCGCGCTCTTCGACGCGAGCGAGCCCGGCGGAGGAGCTGTTCCGCTCGGGCCGCGCGTTTTTCCTACTCCCGCTGTCGAGATCCCGGGGGAACGGGTGCCGCTCACGCGTTCCGAGGAGACGCCGGCCGCAGAGGAGAGGGGCGCGGGCGAACCGGAAGCGGGCGCAGGACCGGGCCCTACTTCGCTGCCCACTCCTTGAGTCGCCTCATGCCCTCGTCGATCCTCTCCAGAGACGTCGCGAAGGAAAGCCGTATGCAGGCGTCGTCTCCGAAGGCCTCGCCGGGAACCGCGGCCACGTGGGCCTCCGCGAGGAGCCGTCGGCAGAGCTCTTCGGAGCCTGACACTCCCATCCTGGCGTAGAGCGCGGAAACGCGAGGGAACGCGTAGAAAGCCCCCTCCGGCGGAGCGGTCTCGACTCCCCGCAGCTCTTCGAGCCCCTGCAGCATCCGCGCTCGGCGGAGCGTGTATTGCGCCAGCATCCCCTCGACGGAAGCCGCCGACCGCTCGAGGTCCGCCAGCGCGTGGAGCCCCGCTTCCTGAGAGATCGACGAGGCGTTGGAGGTCGAGTGGCTCTGGTACGACGACATCGCGGCGACGAGCTCCCGCGGCGCGAGCGCCCACCCGAGTCTCCACCCCGTCATGGCGTACGTCTTGGAGGCGGCGCCGGTCACGACGATCCGCTCCCGGTGCCTCTGCCAGAACGAGGCGGCGGAGACGTGCCTGCGCCCTTCGTACAGGAAGCGGTCGTAGGTCTCGTCGAAAATCAGGACGGCGCCGCGTCGCGCGCACCAGTCCAGAATTCGTTCGAGTTCGTCGCCCGAGACGGCGGCGCCCGTCGGATTGTTGGGAGAGTTCAAGATGACGCCGCGGACGCCGGAGCCGGCCTGCTCTTCGAGGAGAGCCGCCGTCGGGCGCCAGCCGTCCTCGAGCCTCGTCTGCACGAACACCGGGCGCGCGCCCGCCAGGCGGGCCATCTCCGGAAACGACACCCAGTAGGGCGAGAACAGCGCGACTCGATCGTCGGGATCGAAGAGCGCCTGGCACGCGTTGAACACCGCCTGCTTGGCGCCGGCGGTGACGAGGACGTTTTCGGCGAGGCAGCCGCTCCCCTGTTCCCGCCGGTATTTCTCCGCGATTGCTTCGCGCAGGGCCGGGGCCCCGGCGGTCTCCGTGTACTTCGTGCGGCCTCTCTCGATCGCCGAGATCCCCGCGCGGGCGACGAAATCGGGCGTGGGAAAGTCGGGCTCGCCGAGCCCGAAGTCCACGACGTCGACGCCCGAGGCCGCGAGGCATTTTGCCGCTTTTCCGACCGCGACCGTCGAAGAGGGGCAGAGCTCTTCCACCCGCCGCGAGAGTCGGATGCCGCTCACCCGCGCCTCTTCCACGATCTTTCAAACGCGGCGAATGCCAGAAGCTTCTTGCGTTTCGTCAGCAGAAGGCCGATCTCGAACACGATCCACACACCATATACAAACAGCATCTCGTGGCGAAGGGAAGGCACCGCGAACTGGATGGCCCACAGCGCGAAGAGGCCGATCGCCTCGTAGAGCTCGAAGCTCATCGACGCTAAAAAAAGCCAGCCGAGAAACGCCTGCAGGATCGTCAGAAGGATCTCGCTTCTCTGAAAATCGTCGAACGGGAGCGGGTCCGTGGAACCGTGGCTCCAGCAGTAGATGACGGCGAGGAGTCCGGAGAGGATGCCCCACTGGTTGATGTTGGACGAGACCATGTTGACGAGAGCGACGGGGGCGCGGGTGATCCGGCGCGCCCACGCGAACGCCGACGTTTTTTCCGGAAACTCCGAGAGAAACGGGGCGACCCACTGGATAAAGACGAACTGGGACATCCCGAGGCTCGTCGCGAGCGCCATCATGGACGTGAGAAAGGGCTCCGCGATGAAGAAAATGATGGCCCCGCCCCCCAGCAGAAGGGCGCCCACCGCGGCCCACCGCTTCCCCCCGGAAAAGGAAAGCGCCCAGCGGGAGACTGCGGGGACTTCGTCTTCCTGTTCGAGCGTCTCCTCGCGGGGCGGCATTCTGAGAAGCACCGAAAGGTAGATCCCGTAGGTCGTCGCCAAGACCGCCGAATCGGCCAGCGAGAGATTCCCCTTCGCCCAGACAACGACGAAATACGCGAGCGGCGGCAGCAGCCCGAGAACTTCAACCGCGTGGTCGTCCTCGAGCCGGATCTGCCCGAGCGGCACCTTGCGCCGGCGCCGGGAGTAAAAGGCCGCGACCGCATAGATCATCGGCCATCCGAGGCCGGTCAAGAGGCGCAGGCTTCCGGTGAAGTTCGCGATCGCGAGGTGCACGAGCTCCGGGTTCTTTCCGGCCTTCCAGGCGATGACCGCCTCGACGGCAAACTCGGGGAACGTCTGCACGAGCGCGAGGACCGCCAGCGCGAGCCCCTGAGACATCAGGAACTCCGCCGCCTCGGCCCCCCATGCGACTAGGAATGCGGAAGCGATCATCGCGGGAAACGTCCACAGCGCGGAGAGGGGAGATCCGGGCGTCGCGCCTTCGAGGTCGACCGCGACGGCAAGGCGTTCGCGCCAGGACCTCATCGCCGCGGGTTATAGCATGACGATCATGGCGGGAATCGAGTCGCCGTCGAACCCCATCGTGCGCGAAATCGCCCGCGCGATCGAAGCCCACACGCACTTTTTAATCGAGGGCGAGAAGCCGATCTTGGAAGCGATCGCGGCGGGCCTCCCTCTCGATCACCTCCTGCACGACGGAAGCGTGCGCCCCGGGCGGCTCGCGGCGATCGCCTCCGCCCGCCCCCGCCTGGTGTCCCGCGCGGTGCTCGAACGCCTCGCCGAATCGAAGACGCCGCAGCATCTTCTCGCCGTCGCCCGGCGTCGCGACG
>JBBQDF010000034.1:0-11884 GCA_038319475.1 Thermoanaerobaculia bacterium | reverse complement strand
GCTCCCGCGCGAGCTCCGGGCGGTCGGCGTTCTTCATCACGACGGGCGCGAGGAAGTTCGCCCAGCCAAGGTAGTTCTTGTCCATCACCTCGAACAGCCCTTCGAGGTCCTTCCGCTCGAATCCGCCGACGTATCCGGCGTCGTTCAAGTATCTCGGCGAGGGGCCGATCAGGATCAGGCGCTCGAACCGCTCCGGCTCGCGAATGGCCGCGAGGATTCCGGTCATGCAGCTCACGGAGTGGCCGACATAGACGACGTCCCGAAGATCGAGCGCGTCACACACGTCGAGCACGTCCTGCACGTAGCCGTCGAGGGTGCCGTAACGCTCACCGCTGTACGCGCGGCTGTCCGACTTGCCGGCGCCGACGTAGTCGAACAGAACGATCCTGTAGTCATCTTCGAACGCGGGCGTGATGAACCGCCACATGTTCTGGTCGCAGCCGAAGCCGTGTGCGAAGAGCATCGGGCGGCTCCCGCGGCCGAGGACCTGGACGTTGTTTCGTGCGAGGACGTCGGGGCTCATGGGCATGTGATTCCTCCTGCGGGGTCGCGCAGGCGATTCTATGGGACGCGCGGCCCCGTGTCGGCGGACCGGCCCCCAGAGTCGGACCAACCGGAGAGCACGGCTTCGCATATCCTCCCCTCAGGACATTCGAAGGAGGTTCCATGCGATCCGTTCCCAATCTGCGCCGGCATCTCGCCTGCGGGCTCGCCGCTCTCGTCGTGCTGGCGGCCGGCTGTTCGGGGGGGAAGCTGACCGCCGAGAACTACGCGAAGGTCACGAATGGGATGTCGCCCGCTCAGGCCGAAGCGATCCTCGGGCCCGGGACGGAGCAGGCGAGCTCCGGCGTCGCGGTGCCGGCGTTGCCTGCGGGCGTGCCATCCACGGCGGCGAATGCGACGGGGATCGGCGCGCCGGGAACGACGGTCACGACGAAAGTGATGGTGTGGCGCAAGGGCGGGAAGATGATCACCGCGACGTTCATGAACGACCAGTTGATCGCGAAGACATCGGCCGGCCTCTAACGTCGCCTGTGCTCACTGCGCGATCTGCCGTTGCCCGTGCGCGGCGAAGGGCACCGGCAGGCGGCTCGGCCGGATGCGGCCTCGACCGCCGGCCTGATCGCTTCGTTCGCTTCGGCTCCCGCTGATCCACCACCGCACCAGGTACGCAGCCTCTTCCTCTCGCCCGCCTTCCTCAGTCTTCCAGCACAGTTTCCTTCGTGTCACGCTTCCCTGTGCCGGGTTCGGCGGGAAAATGCGCGGCGAGCTCCCTCCCCGCCCCCTCGATCCCCGCGAGCAGGCCGCCGGTAAAGTCGCCCGCCTTGAAGTGGCCCGAGATCGTCTCCGCGAGCGCGAGCCAGAACGCGCCTCCAAGCTTTTCGTGGAGCGCGCGGTCGCCCCAGACGTGAAACTTCCGGCGCCCCGGCACCACCACGATCAGCGCGCCGTTGTGCTCCGGAAGCGCGGTGAGCCCCAGCCTGAGGGCCGTCAGCTCGGCAACGCGCTCGAGCGGGCCTCGCACGTGAGGCAGCACGGCCACCCGAATGCTCCCGGTCGTCGCGCGCTCCGCCGCGCGGATCGCCTCTTCGAGGGTCGCTCGATCGAGCTTCGAGAGGAACTTGTTCCGATGGTGTCCCAGCATCAGGTCCTCACGGTCACCACGAGCCCGAGGCGCCGCCGCCCCCGGAGAACCCCATGCCTCCGACAAACTTCCCCCCCGCCTCTCCGAGCGTCTCGCCGGCGACCTTCGAGAGCGCCCCGCCGATGACGCCCCCGATCGCGAAGCCGGCGAGCTGAAAGAGCATCGTCTTCGGCTCCGTGATCCAGAGATACAGGTAAAAGCCGAGAAGGTAGAAGAGGAGACAGGCCCCCACGATCCCGAAAAAGAGCGGAGCTTTCGCGTCCGGGCCGGTGAAAACCCTCGTGGGATGCAGGAGGACCCAGAGCGGCGAGTGGGCGGAGACGGTCTTCCTTCCGGCGAACCTCTCGTCGAGCGTCGACGCGACGCGCACGATCGTCCGGGCGAAGTTCGGACCGGTCAGGCCCTCCCAGACGTCGCGCGCCAGGTCGAGCGAGACCTTCTTCGGAAGGAGGCCCTCGACCTTCTTCCCGTAGGCGATCGATCCCCGGCCCTTGGCCGTGAAGGCAAAAAGCACGGCGCCCGTTTCGAGCTCCGGCCGGTCGCGGCGCCACCGTTCGAAGGCGGCGTCGACCCACCGGTCGATCTCCGCGTCGCTCGAGTCGCCGAGCGCGAGCGTCAGGCCGGGCGGATCGATGGCCGCGACAATCGTGTGACCCGAGGATTTCGCGAAAGCCGCGAGGTCGTTTTCCAGTCGATCGCGGTCCGCGTCGGAGAACCGGCCGCTCCCGTCGAGCACGAACGACCGAGGGACCGGCGAGAGGAACGACGGGCGCCGGCGGTGGAGCGCCTCCGCGGGGGCTTCGAGGCGCCGGTCGAGCTCGTTGATGAGCTCGTCGATCTCTCGCCCCGCCGAAGCGGAACCGGTCCAGGTCAGAGACGGCAGGCCGGAGAGGGCCTCCTCGTACTCTTTGGGAACCGTGGCGCCCAAGACCAGACGCGCCTCTTTTTCGACGGCGAACGCGAGGAGCAGGATCGATTCGTCGGGCAGCCGCTTTTCAGTCGCGTGCCAGCGCGTGAAGATTTCCTGCGCTCTGTCATCGAGGTTGCCGCCGTCCGCCGACGGGAGCGTCGCGATGTAGAGCGGGCACCCGGTCGCGCGGGTGAAGAAGTCCTGCCGGGTGCGGATCGATCGCGCGGCCTCCGCCGGGAGGATCCGGGCGGCGTCGGAGAACTGTCCGTCGGGCGCGCGGGGGACGTCGGCGGCCCGCACGGCTGCGGCGGCGGCGAGGAGTGCCAGGAGAAGCAGGGATCTGCGCATGCCCGGGGTCGGAGGATTCCAGTGATTCGGCGCCGACTGAAGCGCGATGTCTTGCGGCGGCGATTCGACGGTGATTCGAGCGGAGGAGAGGGCGTGCCCCCTCACCCTCCGTTTCCCGGCGCGGGGAGAGGGTCTGACTCCGGCTTCTTCCGCGCCGCGATCTCTAACTCTAAAGGTAACGCTCGCGCAGGATCGCGAGGTGGTGGTCGAGGTGGCCGGCGGTGATGTACGCGAGCGATCGCACCGAGAACGGATTGTCGCTCGCGATGCCGCGGCGCTGCCACGCTTCGCCCGGGAGGTTCCGAAAAAAGGTGACGGTGGCCCCGCGCACCGCGCGCAGGTCCGCGACGTGATCGGCCCACGAGTTTTCGTCCGCCCGGGCCTGTGCGGAGGCGGCGTCCTGATCGAAGCTCGGAAGAGGCGTCTGGTTCCCGCGGGCGAACCAGAAGGCGCGCGCGAGGAAGACGCGCTCCGTGTCGGTCACGTGGTTCAGAAGCTGCCGCATGCTCCATTTATGGGGCGCGTAGCGGTGGACGGACTTCTCCTCGGAGATTCCCCAGAGGACCGGCATCGACTCGCCGAGCTGGCGGTCGAGCCGCTCGACGATGTCGCACGCCGGGATGCGATCGATGTAACGGAAGTAGTAGGGCGCTGCTTCGTCCTGGCCGGGAGCTTCGTGCATCGCCGCATCCTACCGCCGCCCGGCCGACCGGCAGCGCCGCGCCAGCGCTCGAATCGGGCGCGGCGCGGAATGGGAGGAAGCTGACGGAACTGGTTGTCATCGTCAACTATCTTTCGAGGTTTCGGTACCCCTGAAAATTGTGAAACGTTTCTCTGAATCAGAGGTACTCTTCCCGGAAAAACTGGAGGACAGATGAAACGGAACTCGCGAGGGCCCCTTCTCCTGTCGGCCACACTGGGACTCCTGGTTGCGCACCCGGGCCTTGCGGCGCTGACCGTCACCTCGGCGGCCGGAGCGAACCCGGCGGCCATCACCACGGCCGTGACGAATTTCCGCACGACGCTGGGGACCCTGAATCCCAACACGGCCACGGCGTTTCCCGCGGGTCGTCGGGAGATCAACTGGGACGGTGTTCCGGACACGCTCTCGGCGCCGAACCTGCTCCCGGCGAACTTCTTCAACTCGAACTCCCCGCGCGGCGCCGTGTTCTCGACCCCGGGGACCGGCTTCCAGGTCAGCGCGAACGCCGGCGTCGCACCGGTGAGATTCGGAAACATCCAGCCGTCCTACTCCGCGGAATTTCAGGTCTTCAGCCCGCAGCGGCTGTTCACGGCGTTGGGCAGCAACGTGGTCGACGTGAACTTTTTTCTGGCTGGCACGCCCGTTCCCGCCGGCGTGTCGGGATTCGGGGCCGTTTTTACGGACGTCGAGATTGCGAACTCGACCTCCATCCAGGTGTTCGACCTGGCCGGAGCGAGCCTCGGCACGTTCTTCGCGCCCGTCTCGGGACCGGGCGGTCTTTCGTTTCTCGGAATCGACAACGGCGGAGTCTCGAGCATCGGCCGGGTCCGCATCACGAGCGGCAACGCGCCTCTCGGGGCGCCGCAGAGCGGGAACGATCTCGTCGTGATGGACGACTTCATCTACGGCGAACCGCAGGCGGCGGCGCTGGTGGTGACTCCGGTGCCGACCCTTTCCGGATGGGCGATGCTCGTGATGGGATTGGCCATCGCCTCCACGGCCGTGCTGATGCTCGCCGTCAAACGCTGAGGCCGATGGGGCCCACCGGTCCGGCGATGAATCAAACACAAATCCGGAAGTGCCTGAAGTTCGTGCTCACGTTCAAACAGTTTGTGGGAGGGCCGCCGGCGAGCAGTGTCCGCTCAGGAGATCAAGGCGCCCGGGTGGCGCGAAATCTACGGGCTGCATCAGGGGACAGAATTTCAGGCTCCCAACTTCAAGCCCGGGGACTGGGGCAAGCCGGGCGGCGGAAACCCGCACGCCCTCGAGCACGCCGGCAGCAGCTCCGTCGCGGGTCGGGATGCCACCGACATCCTCCTGAAGCACACGCCGGAATGACCTGATTTCCCGCGCGGACAGCCCGCAAACGTGCAGAATCCCGGCGAAGGGTTTATTGTCCTGATCATCATGAAACGAACCATCGCCTTCCTCGCGATTCTGTTTCTTGGCTCGGTTTCTGTTTTCGCCGAGACATCGGCCCCGCGCGCGACGGCGAAGCCCGCCGACCGGTTCGAGAATCCGCTTCTGGAGGACGTCGTCCAGATGACCCGGGCGCAGCTTCCGGAGTCGAGCATCCTCGCGTTCGTCCGGTCGCGACGGTCACGGCTCGAGACAGGCGTCACCGCGAACGACGTGATCCGGCTTCATCGGGCGGGAGTCAGCGACAGCGTCGTCGCTTACATCGCGCGTGCCACGGGAATCAAGGATGGTGCGTCGTCCTGGAGGGATCGCGGTCGCGAACGCTCGGGCGAATCGCGGGCCGACAGCGACCACGGTCGGGATGGGGATCGCGAACATGCGGAGGCGGATCGGGATCGCGATCGGGACACGGACCGTGAGATCGACCACCGAAGCGATCGGGACCGCGACCATGTGACGGACCGGGAGCGGGACCGCGAGGGTTCGGACGCAGACCGCGAGGGCGTCGTGGCGTACGACGGTCCTGGCGACCGCGACGGCTACGACGACGGCGAGATTCATGTCTACGGGCGCCCGTACGGGGCGGTCTACGACTCCTGGCCCGGCTGGTGGGACTACCCCTACTGGTGGGGCATATCGCCGTACTGGGGAACCGGATTCTTCTATCGCGGCGGCGGCGGATTTCGGGGCGGACACGGATGGGGTGGCGGTTGGCATCGCGGTGATGGAGGCGGGTGGCACCGCGGAGATCGCGGCGGCCATCGCGGCGGCTCGTCGAACGACGGGGCGGGCCGAAGCGGTGGAAGCTCCGGCGGGTCCCATCCCGGTGGACCTCAAGGGGGCGGCTCTCACGGCGGCGGCTCTCACGGCGGCGGAAGCCACGGCGGCGGAAGCCACGGCGGGGGCGGCGGCCACAGCAGCGGCGGGCACGGCGGCGGCGTCCGCCACTGATTCTCCGTTGAGGACGCGTCAAGGGCGGGCCTCATGCCCGCCTTTTTCGTTTATCCCCGGCCGCTCTCCATTCTCTCCACCACGATCTTGTCAGGCTGGGATTGTTCCCCGTCACTCAAAGCCCTTTCCTCAGGCGCCCAGGGAGAGGGAGGTTTTTCGCCAAGCTCGCGGCCGAGCTCGCCCCGAGAGGAGTCTCCCGACCAGAGGGAGGGAGGAGCCTCTCGGGGCGGGAGCCGGAGCGAACGCAGGGAGCAGGCCGGCGGTCGAGGCCGCATCCGGCCGAGCCGCCGGCCGGTGCCTTCGCCGCGCACGGCGAAGGCAGCTCCCGCAGTGAGCGGAGGCGACGGTTACGGGCGCAGCACCTTGAGCATCTTTGACATATCGGCCTCGAACCCGAGCCGCTCGTACAACCTTCGCGCGCGGCGGTTGTTTTCGAAGACGAAGAGAGTCAACATCCGGTGACCGCGGGCCCGCGACCATTCCTCCCCCGCCGCCATCAGCACCCGGCCCACCCCCGCGCCCTCCGCGCCCGGTGCAACCACGATGTCCGATACGTGGCCGTGCGTTTCCCCGGTAAAGAAATCCTCCGCCGTATGCACGTGGATGAAGCCGAGCGGGCGGCGCTCCCCGTCCTCGGCGACCAGCACGATGGCGTCCGCCCCGTCGGAACCGATGGAGCGATCAACCCACCGCGCCACCGCGGCATCCATCCGCTCGCGCGGGCGCCATGGAGGCGGACCGAAATCATGCAGGCGGGCGGAGAGAGGGAGGAGCCACCCACGATCCTCTGCCGTCGCGGGACGGAGAAGAATGTCGCCGTTCAGCGGGACCTCGCGAGAGAGATCGGGCAGCCGTCTATTGATGGTCGATGCGGACCTGCGTGAAGGCGCGGCGCCGGTCGGCCTGCCGCCGGTCCCCGCCCGTGCGGCGGTCCTCGGCGGCCGGCGGCGCGACCACCGTCTCGATCTCGGCTAACAGATCGTTCGTGGGATCCTGGATGGACCCGAACGTCCAGGCTTCCAGCGCCTCCGTGTCCATCCCGGCGACCGCATTCAACGCGGCCGCGATGCGCCGCGCTTCTTCGGCTGACTGCACGGCCGCGACGGCCTCTCCGGTCCCGTCGAACACTGCCTTGCCAATCGCGTACCACGGCTTGATCTCACTCACCGAGGTGGGCTTCTCTCTGGCTCTGGCTTCCATTTACCTGCTTCCATGGATCGCGTCGATGAATTTTTCCCAGACGACGGCGTCCGCGGGCGATGCCTTCGTCGGGGGTCTGTAATTGACGAGAATGACACGATCGTCCACCCCGTGTCCCAGGTACAGCATGTAAATCTCGGCGCCGTTGGCCGTGTGACCGCTGACGACGAGCCCTGGATACCGGCCAAACGTGCGATGGCGGATCTTTGCGCCCGCAACGCCGCTCCCGGCGAGGTTCTTTTCCAGAGTCGCTTCACCTGAAAATTTTCCGGTTTTCGCGTCAAACCGGATGTTTCCCGCCAGACGGATCCAGAAAATCCCCGTCGATACGTTGTCGAAGTGGGCCCCCTTGGGGTCCCCGAGAGCTCGGGTCAGGTCCGCCGGCGTCCCCCAGAAACATCCAGCCTGCGGGCCGCGCTTCGGGTTTCTCGAGACGAACTCGGATGGGAACGCGAATGTCAGCGGGATGGCGGCCAGATACCCGCACGTGGCAGTCGCAAAGTCCGCTGCCTTCCACGCCGGGGCAGGCGCGGTGGCGGGAGCAGGGTTTGCGGCGGCGGAAACGGCGCTCGATGCGAGAAGCAGGGAAACGAAAACGCCGGGGCGAAGGATCGCTCCGCCCCGGCGCCGGGAGACGACTTTCAGCACCTGGGGCTCGGGAACCTAGCTGCAGCCACTCGTCGCCCCGCAGTTCAGGCACTTGTAGCAGGCCGCGCTCCTCACCATGATGCTGCCGCACTCGTGACACGCGGGCGCGTCGGTGCTCGTCTCGAAGGTCACGAGCGAGTTCGAGGTTCCTCCGGGGGCGTTGCTGCGCGCGGCGACTGACTGCTCCGTGACGGGCGCCGGTGTTTGCGTCGGCACGTCGCGGGAGATCACTCCAATCGCTTCCTTCTCCTCGGCCGACAGGAACTTGGAGCCCATCCACTTGAAGATGTAATCGACGAGTGACTTCGCGATCGGGATTTCCGGGTTCTTCGTGAATCCGGCGGGCTCGAAGCGCATGTGCGTGAACTTGTTGACCAGGGCCTCGAGCGGGACGCCGTACTGGAGCGTCAGGCTGATCGCCGTCGCAAACGAGTCCATGAGGCCCGAGATCGTCGAGCCTTCCTTGGACATCCGCAGGAAAATCTCGCCCGGTTTCCCATCGTCGAAGAGGCCCACCGTGACGTAGCCCTCGTGCCCCGCGACGTTGAACTTGTGCGTGATCGAACGCCGCTCGTCGGGAAGCTTGCGGCGGAAAGGCGTGGGCGCGGGTGCGACCGCTTTCCCGACGTACTCGGGCGCGTCGGAGCCGCGCGCCGGCGCTCCGCCTTGACCGCCGCGCTTCTCCGGCGACTTGCTGTCGCTCATCGAAGCCGCCGTGTTCAACGGCTGCGTCCGCTTGCATCCGTCGCGGTAGATCGCGATCGCCTTCAAGCCCTGCTTCCACCCTTCCATGTACCCGCCCGCGATCTCCGCGGCGGTCGCATCCGGGGGCAGATTGACCGTCTTCGAGATCGCGCCGGACAGAAAGGGCTGGACGGCGCCCATCATCTTGACGTGCCCCATGTATTGGATCGAACGCGTGCCGTTCAACGCCCGGAACGCGCAGTCGAAGACCGGCAGGTGCTCGGGCTTGAACCCCGGCGCGTCTTCGATGGTCCCCTTCGTGTCGACGAACTCGACGATGCGGTTCACCTCTTCCTCGGTGTACTTCAGCCGGCGAAGCGCCAGCGGCACGGTCTGGTTGACGATCTTGATCGTGCCGCCGCCGACGAGCTTCTTGTACTTGACGAGAGCGAGATCCGGCTCGACGCCGGTGGTGTCGCAATCCATCATGAAGCCGATCGTGCCGGTCGGCGCGAGCACGGTGACCTGCCCGTTCTTGTAGCCGTGCTGCTTCCCGCTCTCGATCGCCGCGTTCCACACGGCCTTCTGCGCCTTCATGAGCTCGCTCGGCACTCCCTGCTTCATCGGGATCTTCTCGGCCGCCTCGCGGTGCATCTCCATGACGTTCAAGAAAGCCTCGCGATTTGGCTCGTAACCGGCGAAAGGCCCGAGCTCCGCCGCCATCTTCGACGACTGGAGGTACGCCTCGCCGCACATCATCGAGGTGATCGCGGCCGAATACGCGCGCCCTTCGTCGGAATCGTAGGCGTGCCCCGTGGCCATCAGGAGCGCGCCGAGGTTCGCGTATCCGAGCCCGAGCGGCCGGAAACGGTCCGAGTTCCTGCCGATCGCTTCGGTCGGGTAGGAGCAGTTGGAGACGAGCATCTCCTGCGCGGAAATGACAACGTCGCAGGCGTGGCGGAAGCTCTCGACGTCGAACGACGCGTCCTCGTTGAAGAACTTCATCAGGTTCAACGAGGCGAGATTGCACGCCGAGTCGTCCACGAACATGTATTCGCTGCACGGGTTCGAGGCGTTGATCCGGTGCGTGTTCTTGACCGGGTTCCACTTGTTGATCGTGGTGTCGTACTGCATTCCCGGATCGCCGCAGATCCACGCCGCGTCCGCGATCTTCGCCATGAGATCCCGCGCCTTGAAGGTTGCGCAGGGCTGTCCGGTCAGCACTTCCTTCGTCTGCCACGGCCCGTCCTTCTCGACCGCGTCCATGAACTCGTCGGTGACGCGGATCGAGTGGTTCGCGTTCTGGTAGAAGATCGAGCCGTATGCCTCGCCGTTGAACGAGCCGTCGTACCCGGCGTCGATCAACGCCCAGGCCTTCTTCTCCTCGCTCGCCTTCGAAAGAATGAAGTCCTCGATGTCGGGGTGGTCGATGTTCAGGATGACCATCTTCGCGGCGCGGCGCGTCTTGCCGCCGGACTTGATCGCGCCGGCGAACGAGTCGAAGCCCTTCATGAAGGAGAGGGGCCCCGAGGCCGTGCCGCCGGCGGAAAGCCCCTCTTGCGAGCCGCGGATCGAAGAAAGGTTCGACCCCGTCCCCGAGCCGTACTTGAAGAGCATGCCTTCGGTCTTGGCGAGCGAGAGGATGGAGTCCATCGAATCGCCGCAGCTGTTGATGAAGCAGGCGGATCCCTGCGGCTTAGGCTCGATTCCCACGTTGAACCAGACGGGCGAGTTGAAGGAGGCGACCTGGTTGACCAGGATCGCGGTCAGCTCGTCGCGGAACGCCTCGCGGTCCGCGGCGGTCCGGAAATAACCGTCCTTTTCGCCGTACCCGGTGATCGTGTTCGCGACGCGGCCGATCAACTGGCGCACCGAGGTCTCGCGCTCAGGAGAGCCCGCGCGCCCGTGGAAATACTTCTGCACCACGATATTGGTCGCCGTCTGCGACCAGGACTTGGGGACCTCCACGTTCTTCTGCTCGAAAATCGTCTCGCCTTTGTCGGACGTAATGGCCGCGGTCCGCAGCTCCCACTCGATCGCGTCAAACGGAGAGACCGAGGCGTCGGAGTAGACGCGCCCGAAGGTGAGCCCGCGAAGCGCCCGTTTAGGGAGCGCCGGACCGGGGGATGCCGCCGAGGCCGATTCCGAGACCTGACCGCCCGTAGCCGAACCCGTCTGCTTCTCCGTCGCGCTCATCCCTTCGCCCCCCTATTTTTCTTTCGAGAGAGTGCTCTCGCCCCTGCGCAGAAAAATCGAGTCCCACCTGCTGGATCTGCCTGAAACAAATGTCCGACGGAAGTTCGAATCTGTGAGTTCGAGGTTAAAACCGCGCCGGGAGGGTGTCAAGGAAAAACACAAGATGTGGTGGTTTGGGCCGAAAACGGCACTCGGAATGGTGGCACGCCCCTTGCTCTTTACCGGAGTGTGAACGGTAGATCTGCGCGAAAGAACCCCCTGAAGATCCGTGAAAAGTCCGTCTTTGAAGTGGACGATTCGCGGCTCGCCATCGGCGTTTTCACGCGGCCACTGCTTGATGAAGAGGCGCGCAATTTTCGTCGCGCCTGGGAACAGGACCCGCTGCCCGGGTTCCACGACTTCGAGATCGGTCGGGAACGGATTTCCTTCGTGACTCCCCCGGAAAACGTCTCGATCGCGTGGAACTCGATCGACCGGCTGCTGGCCACGGCCACGGGATGCGTTCGCAAGGCGTCGTGAGTCCCGGGCGGGCCGAGGGGGTTCTTCGGAGGGGCGAGCGGGCCCGCGTCTTTCTGGGAGATAATCCTCGTGGAAGAAAACAGATCACCCAGGCGTTTTGCGTCTCGAACGAAGGAGATTCCGATGTCCTCGACCGAAATCACACTCACCCCGATGACGCTCCCCGGCCACGACAAGCCGCTCCTGACTTTGACCGACGCGGCAATCGCGAAGGTCAAGTACTTCGCCGGCTCGATGCCGGACTCGGAAAACAAGCCCCTTCGGGTGTTCGTCCAGGGTGGCGGCTGCTCGGGATTCCAGTACGGCTTCACCTTCGACGCGAAGAAGGAAGACGACGCCGTCCTCGAGCAGGGCGGGATCACCGTCGTGGTCGATCCGCAGAGCGCGATCTACCTGAAGGACGCCACCGTCAACTACGTGGAAGACTTTCGTGGAGCGGGCTTCTCCGTCGAGAACCCGAACGCGACCGGCGGCTGCGGGTGCGGCAAGTCGTTCAACGCGTAACTCCTCTTTCGGTTAACTGCCAGCCCCGCGCGCGCGGGGCTTTTTTGTGCCTCTCCTGCGGCCCCGAAAAAACGTGCAACAGGAAGAAATCCGCTGCCACCGCCACGCGGGTGACTACGCTCGCACCGGGAGGAGTCTCCTGACCGGAGGGAAGGAG
>JBBQDF010000033.1:0-12032 GCA_038319475.1 Thermoanaerobaculia bacterium | reverse complement strand
GAGGAGCCGGTCGTCCGCATCGCGTGGTGGTCGAAAACGGGTCAGCCGGTCTCCCTCTCGATCGTGGACGAGAACGGCAGCGCGTGGAAGGAACTCACGGGCGCTTCCGCGACGGGCTTGCACGTGATCGAGTACGACCTGACAGCGGACGCGAAGCTCGCCGACGCCGCGCAGGCGCGCGCGCGAGAAAAGGCGCTGGCCGCCTCGAAGTCGAAAGACGCCGTCTCTCCGCCGCCGGCCCCCGCCTCCATCGACAGCGAGGAGGACGTGAGCGAGCCTCCGAAGGCCGACGACGAGAAAGCGGCCGCGGGCCCGAAGAAGCCCCTCGATCCGGAGCTCTACCGGCTTCTGGACGATCCGCTGCGGGCCGGGCGCAAACGGTACCTGGCCCCGGGCCGGTACACGGTCGAAATCCGTTCCGGGAGCGACACGCAGAAGACGGCGCTGCGGGTGGTGCCCGAGTCAGAGAGCCGGTCTGGCGGGGACGACCGGGAAGAAGACGAGTAGGTCACGTAGGTCGACGACTCGGGCGAAAAACCCGGGCCGGCTATTAAGAACCGGAAACTCTCCGTAACCTTACGGCGCGCTCCAGCGGGCGAGAAACCTCGCGTGCGATGAGTAGCGGATGATCTCCTGGCGGCGCGCGGGTGCGCCGAGCCGTTTTTCGAAGCCGGTATTCGGGAGCTCGGGCAGCTTCTCCGCCGCGGGAGGCGGAATCGGGACCTCTCGCAGACCCCGCACGGGCTTTCTCACTCGAACTTGCATGGAACCTCGTATTCTAACCGAAACTCGCGGATGCGGTGACGAGGAAGCAAAAAAATACGCCCGCCCCACGATCGGAAAAGTTCCGATGTCCGTGCACGCGCGGAAATCGAGCGCGTCCGCCTCCGCTTCCACAGCCCCCGCGCTGCCGAACTTGATCGCGTTCCCGAAGACGCGTTCCCGAAGACGCGTTCCCGAAGACGAATGAGTCGTCGTCGGTCCCCGCGGCGAAGGACTGCGCGGACGAGCAGCCGGTACAGGAAGCTCGATTGAATCGACCCCGACTAGGTCACCAAACTGAAGCTCGCGTTGAGTTTTAAGAACGGATCACGGGCCGGCGTCTGCCCTCGATCTCATTGCGCGGGCGGGCCCCCGCGAGGTAGACACCCGGCAACACCTGGTCTATCGTCCCCTCCGTGAGTTCAACGGCGGTTGCCCGGCCGAAAATCGGTTCCAGCACCCGACCGTTCTGGGCGCGCCGCATCTTTTCCTTCTGCGGGATCGTCCCTCTCGCGGTGTACGTCGTCTGGCACCTGTTCAACAACATCTACGCGATCAACGGGCGGGCCGCTTTCGACACGCGGCTCCATGCGGCCACCGGGTCTCCGCTCTATCAGCCAGCGATCTGGCTGTTCGTCTATCTCCCTTTCGTCATCCACGCCATCGTCGGGCTCGTCATCACGTTCAAATCGCGGCCAAACGCTCTCGCTCAGCCGCGGTTCCGCAACTGGAAATATGTCCTGCAGCGGATCTCGGCCATCGGAGTTCTGCTTTTCGTTCCGGCACACGTTTACAAGACGAGAATCGAGCCCTGGCGCGCCGGATTTTCGATCGACTTCGCGCACATGCAGGAGGGGATGCGGGAACCGCTCACCTTTGCCGTGTACGTGCTCGGGATGCTCGGCGTCGCGTTCCACCTCGCCAACGGACTCTGGCTCGCCGGGATCACGTGGGGAATCTTCACCGGTCCGCGGGGTCAGCGCCGCGGTGAGTGGCTGTCGATCGGGTTCGGCCTCGCGCTCCTCGCGCTCGCCTTCGGCGCTCTCTACGGACTGCGCCGATAAGAGAGACCGCTCGATCGCTCTCCCGCTCGGGAGGCCGCGCTTTCGGTCGGATTCCAGGCCGGGCAGCCTTCCAGGGTAAAGGCATGGATTGTGCTTTTTGCCCTCGCGAGTGAACCCGGCCTTCTTCCCCGCTAGAATCCCCTTCCACGCGGTTATCTCGCGAAAGGCGCTCTGATGGGCTGGCTCTCCAATCTCGCGGGGAAAAAGGGGGACGGTTCTCAGACCGCCGAGCGGCTGACGGGCGGCGGACCGGATCCTTCGGGCAACTCCGGGCCGGGCGAGACCGCCGTCGGAAGAAAAATCGGCAAATACGACATCGTGTCCAAGATCGGCGCGGGGGGCTTCGGGACGGTGTACGAGGCGTTCGACCCGCTCATTCAGCGCAAGGTTGCGATCAAGACGTGCGAAGTCGGGTCCCCCGAGATCCGCGCGAGGACGTTTCAGGAAGCGCAGCTGGCCGGGCGCCTCCAGCACCCGAACATCACGACGGTCTACGAGTTCGGCGTCGAAGGGGACGTCCCTTACATCGTGCAGGAATTTCTCCCGGGAGAAGACCTCGACCGCCTGATCGCCCGCGGCGAACCGGCTCTTCTCGCCGACAAGCTGAAAGTCTTGGTCGGCGTCGCGCTCGGGCTCGAATACGCCCACAAGGCCGGCGTGATGCACCGCGACATCAAGCCGGCAAACATCCGCGTGCTCGAAGGGTACGCCATCAAGATCATGGACTTCGGCATCGCGAAGTCATCGAACCAGGAGACGGACATCACGAAGGCGGGCGTGGCCGTCGGTTCCGCCGGGTACATGTCTCCCGAGCAGATCTGCGGCGATCCCGTCGACCATCGCACCGACATCTTTTCCTTCGGACTGCTCGCGTACGAGCTCCTGACCCGGCAGAAGGCGTTTCGTAACGAAAACCTCTTCAAGCTCCTGGAGATGGTCGTCAAGGAGGAACCGCTGCCGCTCGAAGAGTTCGCGCCCGAGACCCCGCCCGCGGTGGCGGAGATCGTGCGCCGGTGCATGCGCAAGGATCCGGCGGAGCGATTCGAGACCGCGCGCGAGCTGCGCGACGCGCTGCTCGAAGTGCACGAGCAGATTCCTTCGACACCGCCCACCGCGAGCCATCCGCTCCTCCCGCCCGACGAGACGTCGCGCCTGGCCGCCCTCCTCCGCTTCGAGATCCTCGACTCGGACCCGGAGCCCGAGTTCGACGACGTGGCCCGCCTGGCGGCGCTCGTTTGCGAAACGCCCATTGCGCTCGTCACGTTCATCGACGGAGAACGGCAGTGGTTCAAATCACGGGTCGGCCTCGACGCTTCGGAGACGCCGCGCGAGCATGCCCTGTGCGCCTACGCGATCCTCGGGCGGGACGTTTTCGTGATCCCCGACATGGCGGCCGACGAGCGCTCCTCAAAGAACCCGATGGTCACCGGCCCGATGAAGCTCCGCTTCTACGCGGGCGCTCCTCTCGTCACGCCCGACGGGCACGCCATCGGAACGATCTGCGTCCTCGACCGCGTTCCCCGCGAGCTCCAGGAGGCGCAGCTCGAGGCGCTCCGCGCGCTGGCGCGCCAGTCCGTCTCCCTTCTGGAGCTTCGCCGCAGGCTGCGGTTCGACCGCGGACGGTCCGGGGAAGCCCTCGTCCGGGAAGCCTCCGGAATCACGGGATCGGAACCGCGGCCGTGAGCGCTCTGCCCCGGCGGATCCTGGTCGTGGACGACGATCCGGGCGTGCGCGAAGCCGTGAGCGAGCTGCTGTCGGGAGAAGGTTACGACGTGTCGACCGCCGAGGACGGGCAGGACGCGCTCGAACGGCTCGGCACGATGGAGCCGCCCTGCTTGATCCTTCTGGACCTTCGGATGCCGCGCGTGGACGGCTGGGAGTTTCTGGCCCGCCGGGACGGATCCGGCAAGCGAGCCCCCGTCGTGCTGCTCTCGGGGATGACGTTCATTCGAGACGCGCCCGGGGTCGCCGATTTCCTGTCGAAGCCGATCCGGCCGGAAAAACTCCTGGACTGCGTGCGGCGCTTCTGCGGCGACGGCGACGGCGACGGGTAACCGCGGGCCGCCGCGGGAATCCCCGGCCATGATCTCGACCGCCGCATCCACCACTCCTCTGGGCCCAGGCGTCCGGGTCTCCAACGGCGACATCGAGATCGTCGCGGCGACGGGGTTCGGGCCGCGGATCGTACGCTTCGGTTTCCCCGGAGAGGAAAACGCGCTCGGAGAGTGGCCGGACCTCGCAACGGACACGGCGCTCGGCCGCTGGACCCCCCGGGGAGGCCACCGGCTCTGGATCGCGCCGGAGGCGATGCCCGAGAGCTACGCACCCGACGACGCCCCGGTGGAGCACGGCTTCGAGGGCGCGACGCTCACGATCTCCGGCCGCACGGACGCCGCAGGCTTCGAGAAAGAGATCGCGATCGCGCTGCCGGAACGCGGAGCGGAGGCGACACTGATTCACCGCATCACGAACCGCCGCGGCCGGCCGGTCGAGATCGCGCCCTGGGCGCTGACGATCATGCGCGGAGGCGGAGCCGCTCTGCTCCCGTCCGAACCGTGGCGCTCGCACGACGAGGACCTGGACGCCGCCCGTCCCTTCGCGCTCTGGTCGTT
Organism: Thermoanaerobaculia bacterium; assembly: GCA_038319475.1. Taxonomy (GTDB): domain Bacteria; phylum Acidobacteriota; class Thermoanaerobaculia; order UBA5066; family Gp7-AA6; genus JALYUA01. Next base: position 7,594 of record JBBQDF010000033.1, on the reverse strand, counting down.
CACGGAGCTCTCCGACCCGCGCTGGAAATTCGGGCCCCGATCCGTGGTGCTCCGGACGGACCCGGCGCGCGGGCAGCCGCAGAAAGCCGGGGCGGGAAACACGCGGGGTTGGTGCGCCTGCGTCTGGAACGACGTGCTTTTCGTGAAGCGTTTCGGCCATTCGGCCGGCGCGCGTTATCCCGACTTCGGTTGCAATAACGAGATGTACTCAGCCGGCGACTACCTGGAGCTCGAGTCGCTCGGCCCCCTGGTGAGCCTCGCACCGGGAGCCTCGGTCGAGCACGCCGAACGCTGGTCGCTTCACAGGACGGCGCTTCCCCGATCCGCCACCGATTCCCCCCCGGAGGAGCTCGAGGCGGCGGTCGAGTCGGCGGTCCCCGGGCTCTTCGACTGAGCGGGAACGATCCCGACCCGCGGGCGAGCGGCTCTCCCTCTCAGATCAGTGGACTGCGGAGCACCGCGGCCGTCTCGCTGCCGGTGGTCGCCCGGCTCAGCGGTTCAGCGGCTCAGGGGCTCAGCGGTTCAGACGGCGCGCGAGCCTCCGCACCCAGCCCAGGAATTCGTCCATGCGGATCGGCTTCTGGAGCGCCACCTCGACGTCTTTAGGACCCGTGTGGGTCTCGTTCTGCACGTAGGCGGAGAGCAGCAGGACCGGCACGTGCGCGAGCTTCGGATTCGCCTTCAGCCGCGCGTGAAAGTCCCAGCCGTTCATCACCGGCATCATCAGATCGAGGATGATGAGGTCGGGCCGCGCGACCGTCTCCAGCTGTGCCAGCGCGTGCAGGCCATTGATCGCCTCCATCACCTGAAACCCCTCGTTTTCGAGGACGCGGCAGATCTCTCCACGCAGCGCGTCGTCATCGTCGACGACCAGGATCAGAGGCCGTCGAGGGCGCCCGCCCTCCGGGTCGTCCCCGGGAGAGTGCGCGCCGTCGAATCGGGCGGCCACCGCTCAGACAACCTGTCGTGGCGGAAAAACAGGGACCTGCGCCTGCACGCCCCGAGGGCGCGGGTCGGCTGAGGCGGTTGGAACCATCGAAACGACATTCTGAGGCAATGGCTGGGCCATGCAATCGTTTATCCACAAAAAGCGGCGCGCGCGGCGCGCTTCTTGCGCCGCTGTTGCCGGGGATGAACCCCGACAGGAGGCAGCGTGGAACAGGAAGACACGGCTCGCGGAAGCAACGGAAACCCGGAGGAGTCCCGCAAGAGCCCTCGCAGCGGCGGGGGGGCGAGATCGACGAAATCAGGGCGCGCGAGCGCGGAGGGAGAAGGTCTCATTTCGAAGATCGTGCATGTCGTCACCGGTCGCTCCGACGCCCGCGAAGAGGAGCCGGCCGCCCGGGCAGAGGATCCCGTCCGGATGCTCAAACAGGACCATCGCCAGGTCGAGGCGCTGTTCGAGCAGTACGAAAAAGCCGGGGACGGCGGTCAAGCGACGCGGAAGGAAATCGTGGATCAGATCTCGCGCGAGCTCGAGATCCATGCGCAGCTCGAAGAACGGGTCTTCTACCAGGCGTTCAAGAGCGTCTCGTCGGAAGACCCGAAGAAGGTCGTCCGGGAATCCTTCGAAGAGCACAAGATCGTCAAGACGCTCATCGCGGAGCTCGCTCTCCTGCAGCCTGGAGACGAGCAGTTCGACGCGAAGGTCACGGTGCTGAAGGAATCCGTCGAGCACCACGTCGAGGAAGAGGAAGACGAGCTCTTCCCGGCGGCCGAGAAGCTCCTCGACGACGACACGATGAGTGCAGTCGCCCGGCGCATGCGGGAGCTGAAGACGAAGCTCGGAGGCGAGCGGCCCGAGCGCTGACGGGACGCGGAGCGCGGGCGCGCGAGCGGAGAGCGGTTTAGCCCGCCACCGCGACCGACTTTCCCTCGGGCAGTCCGACCATGCCGGAGACGATCACCGTGAGGCCGGGGGCGATGCCGTCCCCGGCGATTTCCGTCGATCCGTTCGAACGCAGACCCGTCCGCACGTCGATCCAATGCACCCGGCCGTTGACCACGGCGGCGACGCGCGCGGTCCCGCTCACGTCGTCCCGGAGAATCGCGGCGTCGGGCACGATCAGAGCCGCAGGCCTGACGCCGACGGTGATGCGCGCCGTTCCGAAGAGGTTCAGAGTGAGCCGCTCGGAGGAGCCCGGCAGATCGATCCGCACGGAGCCTGAGAAATCAGAAGCGTTCGCGCCCGGCAGAATCGAATGGACGCGTCCGGAGATCGCGTCCGCGCGCCCGCTCAACTCGATGGCCGCGGGCTGTCCCGCCCGGATGCGCGGAAGCTCGTTCTGCGGCACGTCCGCAAGGAACGCGATCGAGGACGCGTCCGCAATCGTCAGAATCTCCTGGTCCTCCGCGAGTTTGTCACCGGCGGCCGCTGCGTGCGAGAGGACGGCTCCGCCGGCGGAGGCGACGATCGCCTTGCGCACGAGGTTGCGCTCCGCCAGGAAGAGAGCGCGTTGCGCGTCGGTGCGCTGCCCCGAAGTCTGAGACTCCCGCACCATCTCTCGCGCCCCGGAGAGCGCCGCTTCGCTCTCGCGCGCCAGGATCGTTCCGACCGCCTGCCCGCGGCGGACGAGGTCCCCGTCCATGACGCGCATTTCGACTAAGGTGCCCGCGAACGGGGCCCGGATCTTCTGCTGAGAAAGCGCCGACGTGTGGCCAGGTCCCGAGACGCTTTCGGAGAGGGCCGCCGAAGACACGCGCGCGGTCCGCACCGGGGTCGGAGCGTCCTCGGCCGCCGCTTCCCGCTTCGAAGTCTTCGCCGGGTCTCCTCGACGACAGCCGGCGAGGAGGAGCAGAGGGAGCGCCAGACAGGCCAGCCGCTTCATGGCTCGCTCCACCGCGCGGCGACCGCTTCCGCGATGCGATAACGGGAGATGGCATCCGAAAGCCGGACCGCGGCGTCAACCGACGCCGTGTACGCGTCGAGCACTTCGAAGGCCGTCGCGGCGCCGCCCCGATAGCGGCTCTCAGCCTCGAGATAGGAATCGCGCGCCGAGGGGGCGGCCTGCGAGAGGAGACGGATCTGCTCGTAGGTGCTCTCGAGCGTGGCGCGCGCCTGCGCCCGCTGCCGGTCCACTTCTCTCTGGCGCCGCCGGATGTTCAGCCGGGCGCTTTCCAGTCGAAGCTCCGCCTGCCGGATGCGCGAGCGGATTGCGCCGAAGTCCCACACCGGCCACGCCATGGAGAGCGCGATCGAGTACCCGGCGTCGCGGCGCACCCGATCCGCGAACGTCGCATTGCGCTTGCCGGCGAGAAGCTCCGCCGGGACGAGCCGCGACGTATCCGATCCGAGAAATCCGACGTCGGCGGTCAGGTTCAGGTGCGGGCGGCGCTCCGCGCGGGCGACGGCGACGTCCGCATCCGCCGAACGCGCTTCTGAGGCCGCGGCCACGACCTCGGCGATGCGATCCGACGGGGCCGTTCCCGCGGCCGCTGGCGCCGACGGGTCGGAGAGCGGCACGAGTCTCAGCGGTGCCGCGGGCTCGCGTCCCATCAGGTCGTTCAAAATCAGCCGCGCGGCATCGCGCCGCGCGTCGGCGTCCACGACGTTCGCCCGCTCGGACGCGAGCCTCACGTCGATCTTGAGCAGATCCGCGGCGACCCCCTGCCCGGAAGCGCGCCGGCTCTCGAGCGAGGTCCGGTATCGGGACAGGCGCTCGAGCCCGTCGCGGCGCGCGGCCGATTCCCTTTCCGCATGCAGGAACTCCGCAAAGCGGCTGCGCACCTCGAGCTCGAGGTCCTTTTCCGCGATCCGGTAGCGCGCCTGCGCGGCGCCCGCGTCCGCCTCACTCTTCGCGACCGCGGCACGCCGCGCTCCTCCGTCATAGAGGACCTGCCGCCCCACGGCCTGGAGGCGCGATTCCCCGGCGTTCGTGATCGCGGGGTCATAGCCGCTCGGGGGCGCGTAGAGAAAGTCGCCTTCGATCGAGACCTTCAACCACCGTTCCGCCCGCGCCTCGCTGACTCTTTCGCGGGCGATCTGGACGTCGAGGCCCGGAATCGGCAGTCGGACGTTGGCCTCCCGGCTGAGGGCCAGCGCCTCTTCCATCGTCACGGGCTGGTCCTGCGCTTCGACGGGCAGGCTGCAGAGGACCGCGGCCAGCGCGGCCACCCCGCGAAACAGGAGGGCGCGGCGGAGGAAGCGGCCCTCGCGTCTCACGCGCCGGTCTCCGCCTCGACGGCCGCGGCCGCCCGGGCACTTCCCGCAAGCCGCCCGTGAGGGTCGAGCCAGCAGTAGAGCGAGGGGAGAACCAGGAGAATGAGGGGGCTCGACAGGATGAACCCGCCGATCACGGCGATCGCGAGCGGCTGCTGGAGCTGCGAGCCCTCTCCGAGCGCGATCGCGAGGGGCGCCAGCGCAAACGCCGTCGAGAAGATCGTCATCATCACGGCGCGCACCCTCTTGCGCGAGGCTTCCGCCCACGCGTCGGGGACAGCGGCGCCCTTGCGCAGCTCCTCGCGCGCGTCGTGAATCAGGAAGACGGCCTTCTCTCCCACGATGCCGACCATCATGATCGCGCCGACGAAGCTCGAGATGTTCAGCGTCATGCCGGTTACGATCAGCGATCCGAGGACGCTCGTTAAGACCGTCAGCGCCATGACGACGGTCAAGAGAGGCGCGCGCCAGTCACCGAATTCAAACAGCAGGACGACGGCGACGAGCAGCAGCCCCCCGAAGAGCACGCCGAGCAGCCCCTTGAAGGAATTCTGCTGCTGTTCGTACAGGCCGCCAAAACGGACGGACATGCCGGCCGGAAGGTTCAGGCCGCGGGCGAGCTTCCCCTGAATCTCGCTCATCGCGCTTCCGAGGCTGCGGCCCGACAGCCGCGCCGTAACGCCGAGGTACGTCCGGAGGTTCTCGCGCTGGATTTCGACTTCCGGCGTTCCCGTCGAGATCGTGGCGAGCTGAGAGAGAGGGACGATCGCGCCGGACGCGGTCTGCACCGGCAGCAGCGAAAGACCCGCGACGTCCGAATTGCGGCGGGAGAAGACCCGGATCGGGTAGAGCCGCTCGCGGATGCGCAGCGTCCCGGCGACGGTGCCTCCAAGGGCCGGTTCGACTTCGTTGTGCAGCGTCTCGGCGGTCACACCGAACCGGGGAAGCGCCTCCGGGTTGACCCGGACGGTGACGCTCGGGCCCGCGACGGTCAGGCCGTTGAAAACGTCTTCAACGCCCCGGACTTTCGCGAGGATTGCCGCAGCCGCCCTGGCGCGGTCCTGAAGCAGCGTCTGATCCTCGCCGTAGAGCTTGATGTCGATCGGCTGAGGAACGCCGCCGGCGAGGTCGCCGATGTTGTCCTCGAGGATCTGTCCGAAGTCGGCGCGCACCGCCGGCTGCGACGCCGCGATCTTCGCGCGGAGGTCGTCAATGACCTCTTCGGCATCGCGCCGCCGGCCCTTCGGTTTCAAGCGGATCACGTAGTCTCCGCGGTTCGGCTCGGTGATGAAGAACCCGAGCTGCTCCCCCGTCCGGCGCGAGTAACTCGCCACGTCCGGAAGGGACACCACGATCTTCTCGACTTCTTCGAGCATCTGGTTCGTGTCGGTCAGCGACGTCCCCGCCGGGGTCCAGTAGTCGAGAATGATCGATCCCTCGTCCATTCCCGGAAGAAAATCGGACCCGATGCCCCGGTAAAGCAGCCATCCGCCCGCCAGAAGCGCGGCGGTGATCGCGACGGCGATGGAGGGGTGCCGGATGAAGAAGCGGGCCAGGCGGGGCGGCCGCCTCTCAGGGCTACCGCGCACGCCGGAATCGACGCGGAGGCTCTTCGCCGCGGCGGGCACCGCGAGCGCGGAGAGAAAGTAAGACACGGCGAGGGCCACGGCCATCGTGAACGCCAGCGGCTTGAAGAACGCGCCGGCGACCCCGGAAAGGAGTGCGAAGGGGAAGAAGATGATCACCGTCGAGAGGCTCGATCCCGTCAGCGGCGGAAGCACCTCCGCGAGACCGGACCGGACCGGATCGTCCGACGTCCGCTCCTCGGCGTGACGTGCGATGTTCTCGACCACGACGATCGCGTCGTCGACCACCAACCCGATCGCCGCCGCGATGCCACCTAGCGTCATCAGGTTGATGGTCTGGCCCGAAATCCCGAGCGCGAGCAGGACGATCGCGACCGTTACCGGGATCGTCGCGACCGCGATGGCGGTGATCCGGAGGTTCCGGAGGTAGAGGAAGAGGACGATTGCCGCAAGCGCGACGCCGATAAGGATGGCGTCCCGCACCCCATGGACAGAATGACGGATGAACTCGGCCTGATCGTAAAAGGTGGTCCATCGGACCCCCTTCGGGAGCAGCTCGGGATGCTCCTTCCACAGCGCCTCGACACCCGCCGCGATCGAAAGCGTGCTCGCGTCGGGTTGCCGGATGATGTTCAAAAGCACCGCTGGCCGGCGCTCCGACGTGGTCCGGACGAAAGAGACCGCGTCGGCGGCTTTGATCTCGCCGAGCTGCCCGAGCGGGGCGGCGACGCCCCCCTTCGGCGGCTGGACGGCGATGCGGGAGAGCTCGTCGATTCCCGCGGGCTTGCCCGTGACGAGCGAGAGATACAGCTCATGATTCGCCTCGACCAGGCCGGCCGAGTTCAGGACGTTGTTCTTGCGGATTGCCTCCACCACGTCACTCGCCGAGAGCCGGCGCGCGACGAGCCGCTCGGGATCGAGGCGGACCTGGAACTCGCGCACCGCGCCGCCCTGCACCTGGACCTGGGAGACGCCGGGGATCTGGATGAGCGCGGGCCGAAGCTGGAAGTCCGCGAGCTCGCGAAGCGCGGACGAAGACAGCGCGTCCGACGTCAGCGCGTACCCCAGAATGGGAAAGACCGCCGTGTTCATCCACTCCGCGTCGATTCGCATTTCGGGGGGAAGTCCGGGCCGCGCTCGCGCAATTTCCGCCTGAACACGCTGCAGGGCGAGCTGCATGTCCGTGCCCCAGGAAAACTCGGCGCTGATCTCGACGGACCCCCGCGTGGTCGTGGATACCACTTTGTGGATCCCGGGCACGCGCAGGATCCCCTCCTCGAGGGGCCGGGTCACCGCCGGGATCATCTGAGCGGCGGGCTCCTCGGCCCCCTCGGCAATGACCTTGACGCGCGGAAAGGTCACCGTCGGAAAGATCGCGGATGGAAGCCGCGCCGCGTACCAGACGCCCGCCGCGCACAACACCAGCAGGAGCAGAAAGAGCGCCTGCGGGCGCTGCGAAAGCCGGTTCGAAATGCTCATGCGGCGGAAATCCCTCCGGATCGGACGGTCGGGGCGGCGGCGCGGCGGGCCGGCGCCGAGGGTATCAGCCGCCCGCGACGGCCGCGCAGCCGGCGGCAGGCGGGAGCGCGTCCAAAGCGCCTTTCGCGGCGTGCGCCCGACGGACCGCGGCGCGGCGCGCGGCGAGGGCCGTCGTTGCGCCCCGGTGACACGGAATGCAGAGCGTTCGCAGATTGTCGAGACCGCATCCTCCCCCGCCTTCGACGACGGGCACGACGTGGTCGGCTTCCCAGAAGCAGCGGCGGACGACGATCCACGGGCGCCGCGCTCCAATCATCACCGCGCGCTCGAAGCCCGCCGCGAGCTCGCGGGCCGCCTGGACGGCCTCGGG
>JBBQDF010000032.1:0-12176 GCA_038319475.1 Thermoanaerobaculia bacterium | reverse complement strand
TCCCTCTGGTCGGGAGACTCCTCTCGGGGCGAGCGTAACCGCCGCTGCGGTTCAAAACTGCCTCCCCGCGCGTCCGGGGAGCGGGTTGCGATCAGATGGGCGGACGCACCGCCCGGCTGATCCTTTCGTACGCTCACGCTCCCGCGTAGCCACTCGCTTGCCAGGGGCGCAGCGCTGGTCCCTTCTGGAATGTGCTTACGGCGCAGGCGCTCGGCGAGAGACCGGCATGGCGGCTGGCCCCTTTAGCCTTTCAGCAGCTCGTTCTTCAGGTCCTTCTGGACGGGGTTCGGGCCCGGCCACACGGCGAAGAGGGCGTCGGCGAAGTCCTTTCCTTCGATGACGCCCTTTTCGGCGCCCTTGACTGAAACGACCGTGCCCTTCCCCGGGACGTAGGTCAGTACGATGTCGTCGCCCTTCTCGACGTTGGGGATGATGCTGGCGAGCCGGTTGAGCCGCGGCTTCAACGCTCCCATCTGCGCCTTCGAGTTCTTTTCGAACCCCTCCTCGATCGCCTCCGTGACCTGCGATCCTTTCAGGCTGCGAAGCACCGCGAGCCGCATCGATCGCACCTGATCGGCGGCGAGAATGGCTGCCGCGTCTTTGCCCGGCGTCTCGAGATAGAGCCCCGCCACGTAGACCTTGAAGACGACCTTCGTGCGAAGGCCCATGCCGTTCAACTTCAGGGACTTTCCTTCCGCCGTCACGGTGTCCGGCATCGTGACGCCGGCGATCGGACCCGGAACGGCGAGGCCAGCCGACGACCCGGCGAGGAGGATGAGCGGGAGGATCCAGCTTCGATTTTTCATGTACGGGATTCTAAGCCGGATGCGGGAAGGAGAGAGAGGTTCAGCGTTCAGCGTCGGACGAATCAGCCAGTTGCCGCTTCGGGCTTCGGCCCGAGCCCGATGCGGCGGCGGAACCGGTCGACGCCGACCCCGAAGAACATGAATGCCGTCCAGAGTTGAGAGGAGAGCGGCACGCGTTCGACGCCGCCCGCGAGGGTCGTCGTGACGGCCGCGCGGATCGTGTCAAACGGAGCCTCCGAGCAGAAGGCCTCGAAGAACACGGGATCATAGAAGGCGTAAACGAACCGCCGGAAGCGGCGGAAGAGCGTGCGGGCATAGCGCTCGTACGACGCGAGGTCCGAAGCGTCCACGCGCCCGTGCCGCGCGAGCGCGCGCTCGATGTCGCGGGCGGCTCTCTCGCCCGTCGCCATTGCGAGAAAGACACCGGTCGAAAAGACGGGGTCGAGAAAAGCGGCCGCGTCGCCGATCATCGCCCAGCCGTCGCCGCGAAACCTCTCGGAGGTCGCCGAGTAGTCCGAGATTCCGCGCACCGGCGAAGTCCGCGTCCCGCCTCCGAGAAGCTCCCGCATCCGCGCCGAGCGGCCGATAATCCGCTCGAAGCGCTCGTCGAGCGTCTCCCCTTCCGGCCCCCCGCGCGCCTCCGCCGGATCGAACACGGCGCCGACGCTCGAGGTGCCGTCGGAAAACGGGATGATCCAGTACCAGACGCCGTTTTCGACTGGCAGCAGGATGTCTCCCGCTTCTCGCCCCTGGAGCCGGGGCACGTTCTCGAAGTGCGCGAACAACGCGGCGCGCTTCAACTTCCTGTCGAACCGGCGCGTGCCGAGCTTGCGCGAGAGGAAGGCGTCCTGGCCGGTCGCGTCGACGACCACGTGCGCGCGCAGTTCAAGAGGCGGCCCGTCCGGCGGGGCGGCGTCGACGCCGACGGCGCGGCCTTTCTCGAAGAGGACCTCCCGCACGGCCGTCTGCTCCCGGACTTCGACGCCCTGCTCGCGCGCATGGGAGAGCAGAAGCGCGTCAAACTCGGCGCGCTTCACCTGGTAAGCCATCGGGTGCTTGTCGTCGGTCGCGTTGGCGAAGACGACCGGCCGGACTCCGCCCGTCGCTTCGTTCCAGATGTACGCTCCGTACTTCTCCTGGAACCCGGCCCTGCGGACCTTCTCCATCACGCCGACGCGCTCTAATATCGGAAGGCCGTAGGGAAGAAGCGACTCGCCGACGTGAAATCGAGGAAACTTTTCCCTTTCGAGGACGAGCACCCTTCGGCCGGAGCGCGCAAGAAGGGCGGATACGGTGGACCCCGCCGGCCCTCCTCCGATGACGATCGCGTCCCATGTCGCGTTCATGCGGTAATCATCTCAAACGCCGCTAGCCGGCGCGGGCGCCCGCCGGCGCGCGGGCGGGCCGTGCGGGAACAGAGCGCAGCGGGAAGACGAACCGGGCGAGTCCGCTATCCGCGCGAGCCCGGGAGTTTGTCGGCGAGAACTTCCACCTTCTGGATCGACGGGGGCTTCGCGAAAAGCTCGCCCGCCTTCGCCATCAGAGCCGCCGCGACCGCGCCGGAGAGGTGCGCGTCCCGGCCCTCTTCGTCCGGAAAGGCGTCGAAGATGCCGAAAGTCGAGGGTCCGAGGCGGAGGCCGAACCAGGCGGTCGTCTTCGGCTCTTTTTCGACGAGGGATTGGCCCTGCCGCAGAAAGCTCTCGACCTCCGCCTCTTTCCCCGGTTTCGCTTCGAGAGCGACCCACAATGCCGTTTTGACCATTCGGCCTCCTGTTTGAGCTTCGATCCCTTCGTCCGTCGGCATCATAGGATGATCCGTGGCATCCGATGCAGGACAGAGCGCATGCGGTCGAGTTTCACGGCGTGCGCAAGGCTTTCAGGGAGGGCCGCGACGTCCTCGACCGGTTCACGCTCTCGGTCGGCCTGGGAGAGACGGTGGCTCTCGTCGGGCCCTCCGGCTGCGGCAAGACGACCGCGCTCCGGCTCGTGAACCGTCTGCTCGCGTCCGATGGCGGCGTCGTGCGCGTCATGGGGCGGGACGTCGCGGAAGAGAACCCCGTGGAACTCCGGCGCAGGATCGGTTACGTGATCCAGGAGGGAGGCCTCCTGCCGCACTGGACGGTGGAAGAGAACGTCGAAACCGTTCCCCGGCTCCTCGGCTGGACCCCGGAGCGGCGTCGCCGCCGCGTCCGGGAAGTCCTCGAGATGGTGAATCTCTCAGCCGACGAGTTTTCACGACGTCGTCCGAGGGAGCTCTCGGGAGGGCAACGGCAGCGCGTCGGAGTCGCCCGCGCGCTGGCGGCAGACCCGGATCTCGTTCTCATGGACGAGCCCTTCGGCGCACTCGACCCGATCGCGCGGCGCGCGCTGCAGAAAGAATTTCTGTCGTGGAAGCGAGAACTTCGCAAATCCGTGCTGCTCGTCACGCACGACATATCCGAAGCCTTCCGCCTGGCAGACCGCGTCGCGATCCTCCGAGCCGGGCACGTCGTCCAGGTCGGGACGCCGCGCGAAATCGCCGAAAGTCCGGCGGACGACTTCGTGCGGGAGTTCGCTTCGGAATGAGAGAGCTCGGAAGCTATTTCTGGCTGCGGCGCTCCGAGATCCTGTCCCTGACGGGGGAGCACCTCGTGCTGGTTCTCGTCGCGATCGTGCTGGCCGCCGCGATCGGAGTCCCGCTGGGCGTCCTTCTCACGCGGACACCCCGGCTCGCGCGGCCCATTCTCGGCCTTGCCGGAGTCGTTCAGACCGTGCCGAGCCTGGCGCTCTTCGGATTTCTGATCCCGCTGCCTCTGATCGGAGGGATCGGGCCGCGCACCGCGATCGTCGCGCTCATCGTGTACGCGTTGCTGCCGATCCTCCGCAACACGCATTCGGGCATCCGGTCCGTCGATCCCGCCATCGCCGACGCGGCGGACGGGCTCGGCATGACGCCGCGCCAGCGGCTCTGGTGGGTCGAGATTCCCCTTTCCCTTCCGGTGGTCCTCGGCGGCATCCGGATCGCGACGGTCGTCTGCATCGGCATCGCGACGATCGCGGCGGCCGTAGGCGCCGGAGGGCTCGGCGTGCTCATCTACCGCGGCATCGCGACGGTCGACAACCGCCTCATCCTCGCGGGAGCTCTTCCGGCCGCGTGCCTCGCCGTCGGCGCGGACGTCGTCCTCGGCGCCGCCGAGCGGCGCTGGTCCGGCGTCTCGCCGGAGGGTCACCGGTGATGGGTGGAAGATGGGCCTCCCCGCTGGCGGCGGTGGTCGCACTGGTCGTCTTGCTGCCCGGCTGCGCACGCGGACCGCGCAAGGTCCGCGTCGGGTCGAAAAACTTCTCGGAGCAGGTCCTCCTCGGGGAGATCGTCGCGCAGGCGCTCGAGGCGCGCGGCGTCGCAGTCGATCGAAAGTTGAACCTCGGAGGAACGTTCGTCTGCCACGGTGCGCTTCTCGCGGGCGAGCTCGACCTCTACCCCGAGTACACCGGAACCGCGCACACGGCCATTCTGCGGGAGAAGCCCGACAAGGACCCCGCGTCCGTACGGCGGAAGGTGACATCCGAGTATCGCCGCCGCTGGGGCGTCGTCTGGGCGCCCCCCCTCGGATTCGAGAACACGTTCGCGCTCGTGGTCCGCGAAGAGGATGCCCGGCGCCTTTCGCTGTCGCGCATCTCGGATCTCACGAGCCATCCGGATCTTCGCCCCGGCTTCGGATACGAGTTCGTGGAGCGCGCGGATGGCTACCGCGGACTCATCAACGCCTACGGGCTCTCTTTCGAGAACCGGCCGGCGGAGATGGACATGGGCCTTCTTTATCCCGCGCTCGAAGCGCGCCGCGTGGACGTCGTCGCCGGCAACTCGACCGATGGGTTGATCGCCGCGATCCACGGCGTCGTGCTGGAGGATGACCGCCGGTATTTTCCCCCGTACGAGGCGGCGTTCGTCGTTCGCGGCGCGGTCTGGAGCTCGAGCCCGGAAGTCGTCTCGGTCCTGCAGGCGCTGGCCGGACGGCTGGATGCCTCCCGGATGCGCGCCTGGAATGCGGAGCTCGATCGTGACAGGAAAAGGCCGGAGGACGTGGCACGGGAGGTGTTGATGTCGATTCGTCAACCCTCAGGGGTTAAGCGTTGAGCGTCAGGGACATCGCCGCGTGAGGCGTCAGTTTTTCAGATGTGGATCCGCGCGGTTCGGCGCGCTCCCTGTCCGGCGTCAGGCGGCAGGGGGGAAGGGGAAGCCTCGAAAGCGGTCCTGAAGACGATCTGTCGCCCGGGATCTGTTACTCTGCTCCGACACCCTTCATGAAAGAAATTCTCGGCTTGTCTTCGCCGGCGGGCTGGGCCCTTCTCGGCGCCGCGGCGGTGCTGCTGGCGCTTCTCGTGATTTCGTTTCGCTCCCGTTCCTACGTCTTCTGCCAGTACCTGGCGACGATGACCGGGATCGGACTGCGGCCCTCCGAAGTTCGCGACGCCTACCGCCGCGGGGGCAAGGAAGGGGTGCGCGAACTCTTCCTGGACCTCATCATCCGGGAAGACCTGAAGCACGGGCCGGTCACGATTCCCGAGGGAGCCGACGTCCACGTCCGGACTTAAAATCGGGCGCTCGCTCAGTTTTCGATCAGCTTGAAGCTCGGGACGGGCTCCCGTCCAAGCACCCCGCGCAGCACGGTCGCGTGCAGGACCTCGTCGGACAGGATCCTTCCGGCGGAGGCCGACAGCGCGCGGTCCGAGAACCGGTCGACCACGTAGAGATAGACCCGCGCGGCTCCGATTTCGAGCTTGAACGCGAGCTCCAGCACGTCCTTCTCAGTCGCGAGCGGAACTCCGAACGAGTAGGTCTTCTTCGGCTCGACCGGCTGGCCGGACTTCTTCCGGATGGAATCCGTCAGCAGGTCCCGATGGATCTCGTGACTGCCCTGGAAGAGCAGCCCGACTTCCTTTGCTTTCGCCGACAGAAGTCCGCTGTTGCCCGCGAGTCCGTAGGCCCAGATCGCTTGGTGCTCGAGAGCGAGCGCGGTGTTCATCAGCCCGATGTCGTCTGTGGCGGCCGCGAGGGGAGCGCCTTTTTTCGGGATCGCGAACAGCGGCTGCCCGGCGGCGGCAAGCCCCAGGGCCAGCCCGGCCTTTCCGGCGGAGCGGAATAGATCGCGGCGATCCCGCATCGGAGCCTCCTGTCGACAGGGTGAAGTTTCGGGATTCTATTCGAAGGATTCGCGATTAGCCCGGCGGATGGCGTTCCGGGGACGGGGTGCCGCCCGGCGCCCGAGAAGAAAAAGGCCGGCCTCGGAAGGCCGGCCCTGACAGTCAGGAAATCGAAGGGAGCATCACATCTTTTTTTCGGACATCATTTTCTTGCCGCCGGACATCTTGACTTGGTGGGCCATCATCTTTCCGTCCATCATCATGTACTTCACCGTCGCCCTGGACCCTTCCTTCATGTCGCCCATGACCTTGGTGCTGGCGTCCCAGTTCATCGTCATTTCCTTGCCCTTGCTGTCCTTCATCATCATCATCTTCGCCGACTCGTCAACCTTGGTGACCATGCCCTTCGCGGTCATCATCTTGCCCATCATCTTCGAGTCACCCGCCATGTGGTCGTCCTTCTTCATGGCGTCCTGAGCGACAACGAAGCCGGTACACAACACCGCCGCCAGAGACCAGAGCGCGATTCTCTTCACACGAACCTCCACCACGTTCCCCTCTGCGCGAAATGCCCAGAGGGTCGAAACCAGGCGTATCCGCCGGCGGTCAGAGAGACCGCCTTCATTTCTACGCTTCGTCCCCGCCGCTCGGATTTCTCCCGCGCGAGGACCGAGCCGCTGTTCGAACCGGGTGTCGGGCGCAAACCCTCGACGGCCGTTGACCGGTACCGTACAACGGCGGCACGCTGCTTGCTAGGGCTTGGAGACACGAAAACAGAATCCCGGCACGGAGGTCGTGGTGTCCAGTCCTCGAATGGAAAACAATTCGTCCACGACTCCCGATCTGATGCTGCTGATGAAGAGAGCCTCTCAGAAGGATGCGGAGTCGTTCGGGCGTCTCTACGACATCCTCGCCCCGACGGTCCTTGGCCTCTCGCTCCGAATCCTGGGCAACCTCGCGGCCGCAGAGGAAACCGTCGTCGACGTCTTTTCCAGGATCTGGGGCCAGACTTCAGAACTTGAATCCGGCATGGCCTCCCCTCTCATCTGGATCACGACCCTGACCCGGGCTCGAGCCCTCGAGCGTCGTCGCGACGGTGGAAACGTCGTCCCGATGGCGGTTGTTTTCGATCCTTTCGAGTCCGCCGGAAGCTCATCCGCCGGAAGCTCAACGGAGGCTTCCTGGATCACGGACGAGTCCTGCCGCGCCCGTGCCGCTCTCAAAAGCCTCCCCTCTGACTTTCGCCGGGTGATCGAAATGGCGTATTTCGAAGGCCTGTCGCCCGAAGAGATCTCTCAGCGCCTGCTCCTGTCACCGGAGACCGTCCGCGCGCGAATTCGCATGGGAATGAACCGGTTTCGGGAAGGGCTCGGACCCCCTTGCCCGGAGGGAGGCCTCGATGGAAGAACTTAGAGATCGAACCCGGGGCTCGGGTCAGCTCCTGGATGGACTCGAGTCGGAGCGGAGGGATGTCGAGGCGGCGATCGCCCTCATCGGGCTCGTGGCCGCTCCCGTCCGGCCGGCGGAGCGGCTGAAAGACCGCGTGATGGGATCTCTGTTCGAGAACGGCGCCGGCCCGGGAGCTCCGCACGCCCCCGGCCCCGGCCCCGGCCCCGGCCCTGAGCTTGAGTCTGTGCCCAGGACTCTGGAAGTCCGTCCCGGGGTGTCGCTGGTTCGCGGCGGGCTCGGGTGGGAGGAACATTCCGCGGGCGTGCGCGTGAAGAATTTCGGGCCCGATTCGACCCCGCAGGCCCGCAGTTTCTTACTCGAGCTCTTGCCGGGATCCGTTTTTCCAGACCACGAGCATGACGCTCTCGAGGAGGTCTTCGTGCTGCGAGGCTCTTTTTCTGTCGCCGGACAGGCCTTGCGGGAGGGTGACTGCTGCCGTTCCGAGCCGGGCACGAGCGACTGGGACATCTCGAGCGAAGAGGGGGCTCTGCTGCTCGTGAGGCTCGGTCCCGCGCGCCCTCCTCTTGATTCCGCCGGCCTCGGCGCGCGTAAAGAAGTGCCGACCCGGGCGCCGGACGTTTCCTAGTCCACCTCCTCCCTCTTCCTCCCACGAAAAAAGCCGGCCCGGTTTCCCGGGCCGGCCGTTTCCGAAGATAGCTCTCTCGACGAGGGGTTTTACTGGGGATCGGCCTCGACGAACGAGTTGAGAACCTGGTTCGGATTGTCGTGCTTCCGGTCGTAACCCGAGTTCGGGCGGCCCACGTAGGGGAAGCCTGGCAGGTAGGGAGAGTCGGGACCATCGACGCCATCTCCGAGCGCGTTGTTGGGGGATACGTTGAATCCGTTGACCAGAACGCCCGCGAGGACGCGCAACTCGATGTCGACGACGTCGTCTCCCAGCCGCCGGCCATTCGGAAAGCCGCCGATGTCCCCGGCGATCAGTCCGAGCCGGTTCGCGTTCGCCTTCGGCGTCGGATAAACCGCCACGTTCAACCGCAGTTCGTCGGCGACGACCTCGTTTGGCCGCCTCGTCAGACCCGGGAAGCCGAGAACGAGATTGAGCAGATCGTCGCGCGGCGCCGCGGGAGAGTTGATGTTGAAGAGAGCCTTCAGGAGCTTCGGAACCTCAGGATCCTTGATCGGGCCCGCATACTGCGCGTCGTCTTTGGGCTGCGTCGCATTGAACGCGTCCTTGAAGGCGCGAGGGACGATCACTTCGTTGATGAGCGGGTTCCCGAGGCGCGAGACCTGCACGAAGTTGCCCGACTCCTGCGCTGCCGAGCCATTGGCCTGAAGCACGCGGGTCGCGGGACGCCAGGTCGACGACCAGACGCCGATCATTGCGTTGGGGTCGAAGAGAACCGTCGGCGCCGTGCCGTTCTTCGTGAGCTGCTCGATCGGCACGGAGATGGCGATCGTGTGGCAGTTGAATCCGGTGAGCGAGTTGATCCCGCCGCCGTGATCGCCGGGGAGCGTGCCCGGACGGTAGTTGATGAGGTCGAAGATCATTCCGAGGTCGGCGAAGAAGGGGTCACGCCGGGGGCCGGCGAACACCTGCACGTTGTTGTCCATGGTGTAGACGCCGCCGCCGGCTCCCGACGCCTGGTCGTAGCTGTCCGGGAAGGACTTCGGACCGACGTTATTCGGAAGCTCGAGCAGCCCCTCGCCGATGCGCGTGATCGCGGAGGCGGGGACGTTCGGGCCCGTCGAAGGACCGATGATCTTGTCGACGCTGTAAGTGTTGTAAACGATCAGGTTATTGTCATTGATCCACGCCTTCGCGTTCTGACCTTCGATCGGCCCATCGTTGTACGTGTACGTGTCACCGCGGCGGACCGTGCGGGTGAACTGAAACCGGTAGGTCACATCTTCGACGCCGTCCCCGTCGTTGTCGATGTGTATGAAGTAGCGGACGTTCTGGCCGAAGTTCCAGAAATTCGGTCCGCCGGCGGGCTCCTCCAACGGGATCCAGTTGGCGATCATCACGATGTTTTTGGGGTAGTTGGGGTCTCGGAAGGCGTAGAGATCCGTATTGTCGGCGATCGGGTCTCCGCTGATCGCCGGGGCCTCGCGGTGGCTCGAAGCGAGCGCCGTTGCGCCACTCCCACCGAGCAGTACGGCGAGAACTGACGCGGTCTGAAGAATGCCTCTGATTCGGGGCGATCTCATCTTCCTTCTCCTTTATTGGGGTCCGCGGCGCAGGGTGCGTCGTCGGGAGTCCATTCCTTGGAGGCTGTACGAAGGGCCGGCGGGATTGGATTTAGAGAACGGGCATGATATTCAAGCGGCCGACTGTCCTGCCCATGAACACACGCCTCCCGGACGCCAATCGTGCCCTGATCGTCCGCATCGTCGCGCGGGAAGCGGACGCGCTGGCCGAGCTCTATGACCGGCATTCGGCCCGCCTCATGGGCCTGTGTCAGCGGATTCTGGGAGACACGGGTGAGGCGGAAGAGGTGCTCCAGGAAGTATTTCTCTGGATCTGGCGGTCCGCTTCGACATTCGATTCGTCGCGGGGATCGGTTCTCGCCTGGCTGCTCGTCGCGACCCGCAGCCGGGCGATCGATCGGGTTCGGACGCGGCGCCCGGCGGCGCGGGCGGGACTTCGCACCGTCGAAACGATTCCGGACAAGGCGAGCGGGGAAGACGTGGAGGCGGATTCCGCATCGCGCCAGTGGGCGGAGACGTGCCGTTCCGCGATCGGCGAGCTGCCCTCGGAGCAGCGCCAGGCCCTGGAGCTCGCCTACTTTGACGGGCTCACCCATCAGGAGATTTCGGAGCGAACAGGGGCACCCCTCGGGACCGTCAAGACGCGGGTGCGCCTGGGACTGATGAAACTCCGCGACCGCATCCGTCCGTATGTCGAGAGAAGCCCGACCTGATGCATACAGAACACTTCGAAGAGCTGGCCGCCCTTCAGGCGCTCGGAATTCCCCTCGGGAACGAGGCGGACGAGTTCGCCCGCCATCTGCGGGACTGCCCGATTTGCGCAGACCTGTTGTCCGAGCTGACGGAGTCCGCGGCCGCCCTGACTGCCGCCACGGCTCCGGTGGCTCCGAGGACGGAGCTGCGCGCCAGGATCCTCGGCTCGCTCGACGCCGCCGCCCCCGCCCCCGTCCCTGCGCCGTCCGCCGCGGCACGGGGCCAGGCGCGGACGCCGCCGCCGGCCAGCGAGACGGCCCGGCCGCGCGCGTCCGTCGCGCCGTGGCTTTTTGCCGCCGCTGCCGGGCTGCTCCTCCTCCTGCTCGTGATGGACGACGCGCGCCTTCGCCGCGAGAGAGAGGACTTGAGAAGCCAGGCCGCGTCGTTCGCGTCTCGAGCCGGCGAGGGGGAAGATCTGCGAAAACAGACGGCCGCTCTGCGCGAAGAAAAGATGGCTCTCTCCGAAAAGCTGACTTCGGCGCGGAGAAGTCTCGCGAGGAGAGATCTTCAGGCGCGCGTTCTCGAGAGCGATGATGTTCTGATGCTGTTTCTCCAGGGCAAGGCACCTCAGCCGGGGGCGCGGGGAAGGGTCTTCTGGAGTACGAGAGCCGGGCGCGGCATCGTCGTTGCCGGGAACCTGAACGTCCTGCCCGCCGGAAAGCAGTACGAGCTGTGGGCTTTTGCGGGAGGAAAACCCGTTTCCGCGGGCGTATTCGACGCCGATGCGAGCGGCCGCGCGCTCTTCGAATCCAAAGACCTTTCCCGCATCGGAACTCCCGAGAAATTCGCCGTGACCGTCGAACCGCGCGGGGGCGTCGACGCTCCCACCGGACCGATCGTGCTGCTCGGGGCACCCTGAAGCGGGTTCCCGTCCGGGGTTCCCAGAAGATAGCGACGTGACCGACGGATAATCCCTCGATGCGCCTGAGGTCGGCCCTTCTCGCCACGGGGCTTCTCGCCAGCCGCCCGGGGCCCGCCGTGCCGGCGCCGGCGAAACAGCCCGCAAGGCCGGTGCTCGGAGTTGCCGCGGAGCTCTCCCGCTCGCCCGGCGAGGCCGACCGGCGGAGGGCCGCGCAGCAGATTCGAGGGACGGGCGCCTCGCTGTTCGTGGTCCCGATCTCGTGGTCGGCGTGCGAGCCCTCGGTCCGGCGCTACGAGGTCGACGGGATCCTGAAGACGGTCCGCATCCTGCGCCAGTCGGGGGCGACGGTTCACCTCGACCTGCCGCTGGTTGCGCTGCGCGCCCGCGACGTTCCGGCGGATCTCGCCACGATGGCGTTTGACGATCCGCGGCTCTCGACGCGTCTCGGGGGGCTGCTCGAAGCTCTCGAGCCCGCGCTTCTCGACGCCTCGACGATCTCCTTCGGTTACGCCGCCGAGAGCTATTTCGAGCAGCGGCCCGACGAGTTGAAGCCTTTCCGCCTCCTCTTTGACGGCGCCGTGGTGTATCTGAAAAAGATGACTCCGCACCTCAAAGTCGGCGTCACGACCGCGGCGCCGACGGAGAGCCCCGCCCCCGCCGTGGCCGCCGCGCTGCACCAGCGCAGCCCCGTCCTCTTCTACCTGTATGCGCCCTTCGACCGGCAAAACCCTTACGTGCACCGCCCTCCCGTCGCAATCGAGCGCGACTGGAGGATGCTGCTCGAGCGCGCCGCCGGCCGGCCGATCGCCTTTCCCGAGGTGAGCTACTCCTCGTCACCCGAGAACGGGTCGAGCCCGGAGCTCCAGGCGGATTTCGTGCGCCGCTTGAAACGCATCGCCGCGAGTGCCGACGGCAACGCGCTGCTCTTCGTGCGTTACGCGACGTGGCGGGACGGCCCGCCGCCCGAATCGCCTCCTCAGGGCGGCGCGGTCGCCGCCCGTCGGCTCGCCTTTCTG
>JBBQDF010000031.1:0-12213 GCA_038319475.1 Thermoanaerobaculia bacterium | reverse complement strand
GAGCGCTACGGCCAGGGCGAGCGGATCCGCTCGATCCTCTTCGACGTCCACCGCAACCCCAAAGGCCCGCAGCTCGTCCTCTCGCGCACGGACCCTCGGCTTCTCATCCGGCTCTTCGAAATGGAGGTCCCGGAGATTTATGACGGGACCGTCGTCATCAAGGGCGCGGTGCGGCAGCCGGGCGAGCGTGCGAAGGTCGCGGTCCGGTCGCGCGAGCGCGACGTCGATCCGGTCGGCGCCTGCGTCGGCATGCGGGGAAGCCGCGTGCAGTCGATCATGCGCGAGCTGCACGGCGAGAAGATCGACGTGATCCTCTACTCGGAGGACCTGATCACTTTCGCGCAGAACGCGCTCGCTCCCGCCAAGATCACGCGCGTCTCGCCGATCCACCGCGACGACGGCGCGATGAGCCTCGACTGCGTGGTGGAAGACGATCAGCTCTCGCTCGCGATCGGGAAGAAGGGCCAGAACGTCCGGCTGGCCTCCGCGCTGATCGGAATGAAGATCGAGATCAAGGGAGAGAGCGAGGTCAAGGGCGAGGTCGCCGAGGCGCTTTCGCGGATGCTGCAGGCGTCGAGGCGCCGCCAGACGCCGCTGTCGGAAGTGACGGGGATCGGCGACAAGACCGCCGAGAAGCTCTCGGAAGCCGGAATCACGACGCTCTCGGACCTCCTGGAGAAGAGCGCGGAGGAGCTGGCCGAGATCCCGGGCCTCGGACAGAAGTCCGCCGAGAAGGTCCTCGAGGCGGCGCGCGCGTTCGAGGCGCAACCCGAGGAGTCAGACGAGGGCGAAGACGTCGACGCGAACGAAAACATTTCCGAGACGGCCGAAGAGACGACGGTCGGGGAGTAACTGGTTTCTATGGGAAAGATCCGTGTCGAGGAGCTCGCCGCGCAGATGGGGATCGGCAGCAAGGAAGTTCTCTTCCTCCTGCAGTCGATCGGAGTGGATGTGAAGTCTCCGCAGGCGGCGCTCGACGAGTCGACCGTGCTGGCGATCCTTCAGGGCAAGACGCACGCGCCAAAGCAGCTGATCGTGCGCGACACCGAGTCGCGCGCCCCGAGGGCGCAGAAGAGCGCGCTTTCCCGGATCAAGATCATCGAGAAGCCCTCCGGGGCCGCCGCCGAAGAGCCCTCGCCCGAGCCGCTTCGCAAGGCTCCCGAGCCCCGCGCGCCGCGCGCGGCCGCTCCCGCCGAGGCCGCGCCCACCGGGGTCATGTCCTCCGCGCCCGAGATCGAGGCGTCCGCTCCCACCCCGGCCGAAGCGGCGGCCCCGCCGCCCCCGCCCGCCCCCGCGCCTTCCGCGGCCGCCGCCGTCGCTCTCCCGCCGGCGGATGACGGGGCGGCCCCCGTGGCCGCTGCTCCCGCATCGCCGGAGGCGCCTTCTCTGGCGGCATCCCCCGCACCGGCGGGCAAGCCGCTGCCTCGCAAGATCATCCTGCCGCCGCGCCCGATCATTCCGCCGCGCCCGGTTGCTCCGGGCCGGCCGACGGGCCCTTCCGTCATGGCGCCGAACCCCGCCGGACGCCCGATGGGCCCCGCCGCGGGTGCGCCCGTACGGCCGATGGGGCCGGCCGGCGGCCCGATCAGCCGCCCGATGGGGCCGGCGTCAGGCACACCGGGCCGGCCGATGGGGCCCTCGGGGCCGGCTGGTCCGTCCGTCTATCGTCCCGCGCCCGGCGGACCGGGAGCCCGGCCGCTCGGAGGGCCGGGACGCGTGGGCGCCCCGACGGGTCGTCCCACCGGGCCGGCGCTCGGCCGGCCGTCAGGCCCCGCCGCGGGTCGCGCAACGGCGCCTCCCGCGAGCGCCGAGCGCGCCGCACCCAAGCGCAAGAAGGATGACAAGGAAGACGCGAAGAAGAACGCCAAGAAGGGCGGAGCGAAGCCGAAGATCACCGTCGCGGACGAGGTCGATCTTCGGGAGTTCGTCGGCACCTACCAGGAAGACACGTACTCGGACATCTCTCTGCCGCTGATCGAGAAGAGCGACGGTGAGGAGACGCCCGCGTCGCGCCCGATCAGCAAGTCCGCCCTGCGGCGGGCGGCGAAGGAAACCCGCACGCACGATTCCGGCAAACTGCTCGAGTTCAAGAAGCCTCTGCCGAGCGGTCCGGTTTTCCTGTCCGAGGGCGTGACGGTCAAGGAGCTCTCCGAAAAGCTCGGCGTGCTGGCCAAGGACATCCTGCGCCTTCTCATGCAGCGCGGAATCATGGCGACGGTCAATCAGCCCCTGGATGCCCAGACCGCGATCCAGATCGCCAAGGAAGTCGGCGCCGAAGCCGCCGTCGTCTCGTTCGAAGAGGAGCTGGAGCTCTCGCGCGCCGCGGACTCGCAATCGCGTCCGGGCGAAGCGGAAGCCGCGGAAGCCGCGCGGGTGCCGAGAGCGCCGGTCGTCACGGTCATGGGCCACGTCGACCACGGGAAGACTTCGCTCTTGGACGCGATCCGCCAGGAAAACGTGGCGGCGGGCGAGGCGGGCGGCATCACGCAGCACATCGGCGCGTACCGCGTCGAGACGCACGGCAAGCCGATTGTCTTTCTCGACACCCCCGGCCACGAGGCGTTCACCTCGATGCGGGCCCGAGGCGCAAAGGCGACCGACATCGTCGTCCTCGTCGTCGCGGCCGACGACGGCGTGATGCCGCAGACGATCGAGGCGATCGATCACGCGCGCGCGGCGAAGGTGCCGGTCGTGGTCGCGATCAACAAGATCGACAAGAACAACGCAAATCCCGACCGCGTCAAGAAGGAGCTCGCCGACCGCGGCGTGCTGCTCGAGTCCTGGGGCGGCGACGTGCCCTCGGCGGAGATCTCCGCCCTGAAGAAGGAGGGCATCGATCACCTGCTCGAGCTCATCCTCTTAGTCGCCGAGCTCCAGGAGCTGAAGGCGCCCGTCGTCAACGAGGCGCGCGGCGTGGTGCTCGAAGCGCGGCGCGAGATCGGCCGCGGAAATCTCGCCACGGTGCTCGTGCAGGCGGGACACCTCAAGATCGGCGACGTCTTCTTCGCGGGTTCCGTCTTCGGACGGGTCCGCGCGATGCAGGACGACCGCGGCGGGAAGATCGACGAGGCGGGTCCCGCGACTCCGGTCGAGGTGACCGGGTTCGAGGACCTCCCGCAGGCCGGCGACATGTTTCAGGTCGTGGAGGACGAGGCCAAGGCGCGCTCCGTGGTTGCGTTCCGGCAGACGAAGGACCGCGAGAAGGTCATGGCGTCCTCGAAGTTCTCGCTCGACCAGCTCTTCAGCAAGCTGCAGGAAGGACGCGTCAAGGAGCTCTCGATCGTCCTGAAGGCGGACGTCGCCGGCTCCGTCGAGGTGCTGAACCAGTCGCTGAAAAACCTCTCCAACGAGAAGGTGAAGGTCTCCGTGATCCACGCGGGGGTGGGCGCGATCAACATCAACGACGTCCTTCTCGCGTCGGCGTCGAAGGCGATCATCGTCGGCTTCAACGTCCGCCCCGAGAAGAAGGCGGAGACGGAGGCCGAGAAGGCGGGCGTGGACATCCGGCTCCACACCGTCATCTACAACGTCACCGACGAAATCAAGCTGGCCATGGAAGGCCTCCTCGATCCGACACTGAAGGAAGTGGCTCAGGGCCGCGCCGAGGTCCGCAACACGTTCAAGGTCCCGAAATTCGGGATCGTCGCGGGCTGCTACGTGACCGAAGGCTCGATCAGCCGGTCGTCGAAGGTGCGCCTGCTCCGGGACAACCGCGTGATCTACGAAGGCAAGATCGGGTCCCTGCGCCGGTTCAAGGACGACATCTCGGAGGTCAAGCAGGGCTTCGAGTGCGGCATCGGCCTGGAGAAATACCAGGACGTGAAGGTCGGCGACATCATCGAGGCCTACCAGGTCGAGAAGGTCGCCGGGGTGATGAATGGGTGAGGGAGACGTGAGGGGTCAGGGGTAAGGGGTCAGGCGAACGGAAACCTCGCTCCGCCTCCACGCCTTGCGCCTCACGCCTCACGCCTCACCCCTGATGCCATGGTCCTCGCCTACGCCGTTTTCGATCTCTATCTTCCGGGCTCCCGCACCCTCAAAGAAAAACGGATGATCGTCAAAAGCCTCAAGAGCCGCATTCGGAACGAATTCGAGGTCTCCGCGGCCGAAGTCGGCGGGCAGGACCTTCTCCAGCGATGCGAGCTCGGCGTCGCGGTCGTGGGACCCGATCAGGTGCCTCTCGACGCGGTGCTGCAGAACGTGCTCCGGTTCGTCGAGTCGAACCTCGAGGGCGAGCTTCTCGATTATCGCAACGAGTTCATCCATGTGTGAGTCGGTAAGGCGCTGCCGGGCGCCGGGCGCCGGACGCCGGACGAAGAACCGGGCCCCAGGCGCCGCTCGCCCCTCGCCTCTCGCCCATCGCCTTCTGTCATGAAAAAAGAATCCCGCCGCGCTCAGCGCGTCTCCGATCTCGTGCGGGCGGAAATTTCCCGCCTGGTGCTTCTCGAGGCGCACGACCCGGAGTTGCGCAAGGTGACGATCACGGAAGTGGCGATGCCCCCCGACCTTCGCTCCGCGCGCGTGTACTTCTCCGCGCTCGGTGCCGAGGCGGAGCGGGAGGAAGCGCTTGCGGCTCTCGATCGCGCCTCGGGATTCCTCCGTCGGGAGATCGGCCGCCGGTGCGGTCTGCGTTTCGCGCCCGAGCTTCACTTCTTTGCGGACCGGTCGATCGAGCGGGGCGCCCGCATCGAAGAGATCCTCGCGAAGGTGGTCCCCGCGGCCCCGGAGCAAGAGGGGAACGAGAACGACGAGAAGACGCCCGAAAGCGCGCCGGAGTGAAGCGGCCGGATTCTCTCTCGCGCGGGTTTCTCATACTCATTGACAAGCCCGGCGGGCTCACATCCCACGACGTGGTCGAACGGGCCCGCCGCGCGACCGGAGTCCCCCGCATCGGCCACAGCGGCACTCTCGATCCGATGGCGACGGGCCTCCTTCTCCTCTGCGCCGGCGGTGCCGCGAGGCTGCAGGGGTTTTTCACGCTCCTCGACAAGTCGTACGAGGGCACGATCCGGCTCGGCCGCGCCACGGCCACTTACGACCGCGAGGGCGAGCCCCTCGGCGAGGACATCGACCCGGGCGGGATCGGCGCCGCGGAAATCGACGAAGCCGCCGCCCCGTTCCGGGGAGAGTTTCAGCAGTCCCCTCCCCCGTACTCGGCCAAGAAGATCAAGGGGCGCAAGTTCTACGAGATGGCGCGCAACGGGGAAGAGGTGCCACTCCTGCCCAAGAAAGTGCGCGTGACGGAGCTTACGCTTTCGCCTCCGGCGGGCGGGAGAATCCAGTTCTCGATTTCATGCTCTTCGGGAACGTACATCCGATCGATCGCGCACTCGATCGGCGAGTCGCTTCGCTGCGGCGCGCATCTCGAGAGCCTCCGCCGCACCCGCATCGGCGACTTCCGCGTCGAAGAGGCGATCGCGCTCGAGCTCTTCGAGGCGCTTCCCGGCTCAGAACGCCTGTCCCCCCCGCACGCCGTTGCGCTCTCGCGCGTCCCGTTCCCCTTCGAACGCCTGCGCTTAGCGTCGCTGGAGGCCTGGAAGGTTCGAAAGGGACAGTCGATCCCGGCCCGCGGCGTCGGATCCTCGGAGGGCGCTTGGGTCACCCTGCTCGGTCCGGGCGACGAGATGATCGCGCTGGCGCAGGTCTCTCCCATAGGCACCGGGGGGATCTCGATTCTGAAGCCCCGGATCGTTCTGGCGGAGGAGACCGTCGGACGGAGATGAGCTGTCGGCTGTCAGCTGTCGGCCGGGTGTTTGAGGGGGGTTGGCTCCCTCGCCAGCCCATGCTAGGCTTGCCGATTATTAAAAAAGTCGAGTGCTATTAGAGGCTACTGGAGGATTCTTGAACGCCACCACCTATCAGACGACGGAAAAGCCCAACATCGTGCGGGACTACCGCACGCACGACACGGACACCGGCTCCCCCGAGGTCCAGGTCGCCCTCCTGACGAACCGGATCACGTATCTGACCGAGCACTTCAAGTCAAACGCGAAAGACCATCACTCCCGCCGCGGCCTGTTGAAGCTCGTCTCCCGGCGCCGGCGGCTGCTCGACTACTTGAAGAGCGAGGATGCCGGCCGTTACCACCGGCTGATCGAGCGCCTCGGGCTCCGTAAGTAAAAAACGTCCATCGGCCCGAGGGCCGGGACATTTTCTCTGCTGGATCGCCGGGGCACACGCCCTGCGGCCGGCGTTCTTTTCTCTCGCCTCCGACTCGAAAGGAAAATCATGCGACATACGATTTCCGTTCCCCTCGGGAACCGCAGCCTCGAGATCGAGATCGGCAAGCTCGCCAAGCAGGCCGACGGGTCCGCGGTGGTGCGATTCGGCGACACCGTCGTCCTCTGCACCGCCGTCTTCCAGAAAGAGCCCAAAGAGAACGCGGACTTCTTTCCCCTGACCGTCGACTACCGCGAAAACACATACGCGGCGGGCCGGATCCCGGGCGGCTGGTTCAAGCGCGAAGGCCGTCCGACCGAAAAGGAAACGCTCACATCCCGGCTGATCGATCGCCCGATGCGGCCGCTCTTCCCGAAGGGCTTCAATCACGAGACGCAGCTGATCGCGTTCGTGCTCTCGGCCGACGGGCAGAACGATCCCGATGTCCTCGCGTTGAACGGCGCGTCGATCGCTCTGACCTGCTCGCACATCCCCTTCTACACGCCGGTCGGAGCGGTCCGGGTCGGACGCATCGAGGGACAGTTCGTGGTCAACCCGACCAATGCCGAGCGCGACAAGTCCGACGTCGACCTGATCGTCGCAGGGACCGAAACGGCCGTCGTCATGGTCGAGGCGGGGGCCCGCGAGGTGCCCGAGCGCACGATGATCGACGCGATTTTCTTCGGGCACGAGTTCATCCGGACGATCTGCGGAGCGCAGAAGGAGCTTCAGCGGCAGGCCGGCTACATGAAGCCCGACTGGAAAGCCCCGGAGGCGTATCCCGCCTCGGTCGCCGCCGAGGTTCGCCAGAAGTGGGAGGCGCCCATGATGGCCGCCCTCACCATGAAGAACAAGATCGCTTCCTATGCCGAGATCAAGGCGGTCAAGAAGGCTGCGGCGTCGATGGTCCCGGAGGGCGACGCCGCCCTTCGCCAGCAGACGTCCAAAGCCGCCGACGATCTCGTCAAGACCCTGACGCGCGAGACGATCCTCGGGAAGAATCAGCGGCTGGACGGCCGCGCGTTCGACCAGGTCCGCCCGATCGAATGCGAAGTCGGTCTTCTGCCCCGCACGCACGGCTCCGCCCTGTTCACGCGCGGCGAGACGCAGGCGCTCGTCACCGCGACCCTGGGCACCTCCGACGACGCTCAGATCATCGAAGAGTACGAGGGAGAGCTCGAGCACACGTTCCTCCTGCACTACAACTTTCCGCCCTTCTCGGTCGGCGAGGCGAAGTTTCTCCGCGGTCCTTCGCGCCGCGACATCGGGCACGGCAACCTCGCGCGCCGCGCGCTCTCGCCGGTCCTTCCGAACGAGGACGCGTTCCCCTACACGGTCCGCGTCGTCTCCGACATCCTCGAGTCCAACGGCTCCTCTTCGATGGCGACGGTCTGCGGCGGCACGCTCGCTCTCATGGACGCGGGCGTTCCGATCAAGTCGCCCGTCGCCGGCGTCGCGATGGGCCTCGTTTCCGACGGCGACCGCTTCGCGATCCTGACGGACATCGCCGGGCAGGAAGACCATTACGGCGACATGGACTTCAAGGTGGCCGGCTCCCGCGAGGGGATCACCGCGCTCCAGATGGACATCAAGATCAAGGGGCTGCCCCGCGAGATCCTGGAGCAGGCGCTCGAGCAGGCCCGAGCCGGGCGTCTCCACATATTAGAGAAGATGACGGCAGCTCTCGACAAGCCGAGAACCAACATCTCTCCCTTTGCTCCGCGCATTTTCACGATGCAGATTCCGCGCGACCGCATCCGCGACGTGATCGGCAGCGGCGGCAAGACAATCCGCTCCATCATCGAGTCGACGGGATGCAAGATCGACGTGGAGGACTCGGGCAAGGTCTCGATCGCCTCCTCGGACGAGGCCGCGGCGCTGCGCGCCATCGAGATCATCGAAAGCCTCACCCAGGAGCCGGAGATCGGCAAGGTGTACCGAGGGAAGGTGCGCCGGGTCGAGCCGTACGGAGCCTTCGTCGAGATCCTTCCTGGCCAGGACGGCTTGGTTCACATCTCCGAGCTCGCCCCCTACCGTGTCCGCCAGACGACCGACGTGGTCAAGGAAGGCGACGAGGTCACCGTCAAGATCATCGCGGTCGACCCGATGGGCAAGATCAAGCTCTCCCGCAAGCAGGCCCTGTCCAAGGAAGAGCTCGAGGCCGAGATGGCACTGGCTCCCGCCGGCGGCGGCGAGGATGACCGGGGAGACGACCGCGGTCCGCGGGACGACCGGGGCCCGCGCGACGATCGTGGTCCGCGGGGGGATCAGAGAGGACCGCGCGGCCCGCGGCGGTAGTTCCCAATCCTTCGACCGCGCTGCCCCGAGGCCGCGCCATTCGTTTGCGACCGACCTCACAAAGGAGGACACATGGATTCCCGAAAACTTCGGATGACGATCGCGGTCGCCGCGCTGTGCGCCGGAATTGCGGCCGCGGGCTGCCAGAAGACGGCGGAGACGAGCACGACCACGGCGACCACGGCCAATGCTGCGAACGCGACGACACCGGGCATCGGCGACGCCTCGATCGCGGCCGCCACGCCCATCGGCGCCGCACCGGTTCCCGACGCGGCGCGGCAGGTCAGGACGACCACCACGACGACGACGACGGTGACGGTCGATCCCGTCGAGGCATCCCAGCACAACGCCGTCAGGCGGCGCACGAAGAAGACCACGGCAGCCACGGACACGGCAGTGGTCCGCCCGGACTCCCGCTCGGGAGAAGGGGCCGGGTCTTCCGAGGCGCGTCGAGGTCCCGCCGGGCGGCGCGAGCACGAGGTTCCCGAGGGCACGATCCTGCGTGTCGCCTTCGACAGGACCATCTCGACCGCGACCGCGCGCGAAGGCGAGGTCTACTCGGGCGCCCTTCTGGACGACCTGCTCGCGGAGGATGACACCGTGGTCGCCCCCTCCGGGACGCGCGTGCATGGAAAAGTTGAGCACGTCGTGGATTCCGGCAAGCTCGGGCGGCCGGCGGAGCTGCGGTTCCGGTTGACCGACCTGGACGTCAACGGGCGAACGATCGCCCTGGCGACCTCCACGTACCAGCGCGTCGGCGATACGCACACGAAGCGCAACGTGGGGTACATCGCGGGAGGGGCGGCCGTGGGCGCGCTTCTCGGACAGGTCCTGGGCGGCAATACGAAAGGCACGCTCGAAGGGGCGGCCGCCGGTGCTGCCGCGGGAACCGGCGTCGCGGCGCTCGGAGGCGACCTCGACTTTTCGATCGAAGCGGGACGCTCGACCGCGTTCACGCTCGCGCAGCCACTGCGGCTCCCCGCGGCGATGTGACGGCAGCGGTCAGTTCTCGGTTTGAAGTTCAGAACGGGCGCTTCGGCGCCCTTTTCTTTTCTGCTGATTGCCCGTCCCGCTGTCTGAACTCTCGATTCCCGACTCTCGGCTCCGCTCTGAACTCCCAACTCTCAACGCTCAACGCTCAACTCTCCACTCGCAACTCGCAGCGCTAGACTCCCACTCTCGAGGAGGACATGTGACCGGTATCCGCCGCATCGTCGCGGGACTCATGGCTTTTGCCTGCATCGCGGCTTACGGATCGGGAGCCCCGCCCGCGGACCCCCGCCTCTTCTCCGAGATGCGGTGGCGGTGCATCGGTCCGTTTCGCGGCGGCCGCACGGTCGGCGCGGCCGGAATCCCGTCGCAGCCGAACGTTTTCTTCATGGGCGTCAACAACGGGGGCGTGTGGAAAACAACGGACGCCGGGCGGACGTGGGTCTCTCTCTTCGACGACCAGCCGACGCAGTCCGTCGGCGCGATCGCGCTCGCGCCGTCAAACCCGGACGTGATCTACGTCGGCAGCGGCGAAGGGCTCCAGCGGCCGGACCTCTCGACCGGAGACGGCATCTACAAATCCGTCGACGGCGGAAGGAGCTGGCGGCACCTGGGCCTCCGCGACGGGCAGCAGATCGGTGCGCTGCTCGTCGATCCCGGCAATCCCGACCGCGTGTTTGCGGCGGTGCTCGGGCACCCATACGGGCCGAATCCGGAGCGGGGCGTCTTCCGGTCGACGGACGGCGGACAGAACTGGGAAAAGGTCCTCTACAAAGACGAGAACACGGGAGCGGTCGCGCTCGCCTTCGACCCGAAGAACCCGCAGATCCTGTATGCCGACCTGTGGGCGGCGCGTCAGGCCCCCTGGGAAATCGGCGCGTCCTTCCAGGCCGCGGGCAGCGGGCTGTACAAGTCGACGGACGGCGGGTCGACGTGGAAGCCGCTCACGAATGGACTGCCTTCGATCGAGCAGGGGCTCGGCCGCATCGGCGTCGGGGTTTCGCCGTCGGACCCCTCACGTCTCTACGCGCAGGTGGACGCGGACGCCGCGCACGCGGGCACGTACCGCTCAGACGACGCCGGCGCGACGTGGCGGCGCGTCAATTCCGAGACGCGGATTTCGGGCCGCGGCGGAGACTTCGCCGAGGTGAAAGTCGACCCGAAGAATCCGGACGTGGTTTACGCGGCGAACACGTCCACGTACCGCTCGACGGACGGGGGACGCACGTTCACCGCGATCAAGGGCGCGCCTGGCGGCGACGACTACCACACGATCTGGATCAATCCGGACCGCCCGGAAATCATCTTTCTTGCGTCCGACCAGGGAGCGACGATCTCCGTCAACGGCGGGAAGACGTGGAGCTCCTGGTACAACCAGCCGACCGCCCAGTTCTACCACGTGATTACGGACGATCAGTTTCCGTACCGCGTGTACGGCGCGCAGCAGGAGAGCGGGTCGGCCGTCGTCACCAGCCGCAGCGACGACGGCTCGATCCACTTCGGGGACTTCCATCCAATCGGCGTCGAGGAGTATGGCTACGTGGCGCCCGACCCGCTCAATCCGAACATCATCTACGGCGGCAAGATCAGCCGCCACGACATGCGGACCGGCGACACCGCCGACATTTCGCCGGCGCCGATCCGCGGACAGTACCGCTTCGTGCGCACGATGCCGGTGCTCTTCTCGCCGCTCGACCCGCACACGCTCTACCTCGGCGCAAACGTGCTTTTCAGAACGCGTGATGGAGGCAACACCTGGAGCGTGCTGTCGCCAGATTTAACGCGCCCGGAGTGGCAGATGCCGGAGACCGTCGGCGTCTTCGCCTCCGCCGACCCGGAGAAGGGCAAGCACCGGGGCGTCATCTACACGATCGCCCCTTCGCCGAAGGACGCGGGACGGATCTGGGTCGGCACCGACGACGGCCTGATGCACGTCACCGCGGACGGCGGGAAGAACTGGAAAGACGTCACGCCGAAAGCGCTCACGCCCTGGAGCAAGGTGTCGCTCATGGAGGCGTCGCACTCGGATCCGGCCGTCGCGTATGCGGCCGTGAACCGCTTCCGCCTGGACGACCTGCGCCCGCACATCTACAGGACGCGAGACGGCGGAGCGAGCTGGCAGGAGATCGTCCGTGGCATTCCCACCAACGAAGTCGTGAACGCCGTCCGCGAGGACCCGGAGCGCCGCGGGCTGCTCTTTGCGGCGACCGAGCGCGGCGTGTACGTCTCTTTTGACGACGGCGAGGAGTGGCAGCCGATCCGGAACAACCTGCCCGCCACGTCGGTGCGGGACATCGTCGTCCATGGCGATGACCTCGTCGTCGGGACGCACGGCCGCTCCTTCTGGATTCTCGACGACATCACGCCGCTGCGGCAGATGGCCGCGGAGACGGCGTCCCGGGACCTGCATCTCTTCCGGCCTCAGGTCGCGACGCGTGTCAGGCGCAGCCAGTGGCCCGACACGCCGCTGCCGCCCGAAGAACCCGCGGGACAGAACCCTCCCGACGGCGCGATCGTCCACTACTTCCTGAAAGCCCGTACGGCAAAGCCAGTCGTGCTCGAGATCGTCGACCCGGCCGGAAATTTGGTCCGTCGTTTCTCGAGCGCTGACCGGCCCGAGACGATCGATCCGGAATTAAACGTCCCGACCTACTGGTTTCGCCGCCCGGTGATCATGTCGTCGGAGGCCGGCCATCACCGGTTCGTCTGGGACCTCCAATCCCCCGCTCCAGAGGACCTCGAGCACGAGTAACCGAACTCGGCCGA
>JBBQDF010000030.1:0-12216 GCA_038319475.1 Thermoanaerobaculia bacterium | reverse complement strand
GAGGGACACGTGGTGCCTGCCAGATTGGCCGCCCGCCGGCCGCCAGGACCGGCCCCGCGCATCCTGCGTACGGCCCGGGTAGCAGGATCGCGATGTTGTCGTCATAGCGGACGGCACTTCGCTTCAGCGTCTCGAGAACATCGGAATGCTCGGCTGCCAGCTTCTGGTAGAGCGCGTCGTAATCGGCATGCCGCAGGATGACCGGCGACGGGCCCGCCGTTCCGCCCGACGACTTCAGGCGGTTGACGACTTCATCGGACGAAAACCCGGGCGCGATGGTCCACGGCCCCAGCCGCCACAAGTAGTAGTAGTAACTGTGATGCAGGATGTCGCCGGAGGCGCTGAGCACCCCGCTGCGGGAGGCTGCACCGGCGGCCTGCACCGACGCCATGCAGTCGCGGGTGGCGCGAAGAGGATGGTCCACGCGCCCGACGATGTGCTCGATCCTGTCCGCATACGCGCTGATCGGCAAAAGCAGGCAGAGCGCCAGGAACGCGCAGAGACGAAGCAGATTCTTCGAATAGCCAGCCATCCAGAGAAGCAGTCCGCCGAAGAAGGCCGGACGGAGCACCGAACTGTTTCGGAACCGGGCGGCGCCGCCCAATTCGAGCCGCAGCGGTCCGGCGATCGCCGTCCAGATTGCGACGACGAATGCCAGTGCGGACGCGAAGATGAGCGCTCTCCGGGCCAGAGGACTCTCCGAGGACCACGATCCCCCGCGACGCGGGAAAAGACGCGTCACATGTCGCGTGAGAAACATGCCGATGCGCCCATCGAGACTCCGGAGCGCGGAGGAAAACACGAACCCCGCGGCGAGCCCGATGGGCGGAAAGAATGGATACGCGTAGTGGAGAAGCTTGGACGTGCCGAGAGACATCAACGTCAGGGGCAGGAGACCCCAGAGGAGAAGCAGTCGCGCCAGCCACAACTCTTCCCGCCACGCCGCGTAAATCAGCCGGACGGCTCCGGCGGCGACGAGGATCCTGCTGCCGGAGTAGCCGATCTCTTTCCACGTCGCGGAGAAGTAGTGATGCCAGACGTGGACGTGATCCGGATCCAGGGAACGTGTGAACCTCGTATAGACGTGCGTTCCGAAGATGATGTCCCAGAACTCCCGCCCGAAGAGCCGGGTCTCGTAGACGAACCACGGCACCGTCAGTACCGCGACGAGGACGAGCGGCACGACCCATTCGCGATAACCGGCGCGGAGCCGCGCGAGGGCGTCACGGCGCCAGAGCAACGCGGCGACGCAGATGAGTGGCAGAAAAAGAGCGGCCACGAACTTCGTCAGGAATCCGAGGACGAAAAAAGCGGCGACCGCCAGAGCGTGTCCGGATCGTTTCCGGACCGCTTCACCTTCTACCCATCGCGCGAAGTGATAGACGCCGCCGCAGTAACACAGAAAGAGGGCCGCCTCCATGTTGTTGCTTCGCAGGCCATGCTCGAAGATGAGTGGATCGAGACTGAACAGCACGAAAACCGCGACCAGCCCGCAGAGCGGCCCGGACACCCGCCGCCCAAGGAGGAACACGTAGACGAATGCGATCGCGCCGAACAGGCCGTCGAAAAATCGCAAGCCCGCCTCATTGCGCGGCTGCAGGTGGCTCCGGATGGCGGCGGCGACGATCCAGAATTTCAGAGGAGGTTTTTCGAGGAAGGGAGAGTCGGTCGGAATCGATCGGGGCGTCAGCCAGTGGCCGGTGTCGAGAATCCGTTCGACCGCGTAGGAATAGATCGCCTCATCGCTCCGCATCTCGGGCTCACGCAGACGGAACATCAGCGGGAGGGCGAAGAGCAGAATGACGGCAAGGAGGCCGAGCCTGGCCGATCCAACCCGCTGTAACGCCAGGACTGCCGGTCCGGCCAATCGGTTCACGGAGTCACCTGCGCCACCCCTGCGTTCTCATGGAAGTTGCCCGCGCCGGCCGGCCATTTCTGGCGGAGATCTTCCGGCTTTTGTCGGCCCCGGCCCCCGTCGCGCGCGGCGCTTCGCGGCCTGCTCCGCCTCCGTTCAGCGGTTGCGGGAGCGGACGGCGTTCACGATCGTGATCGCCTGCTGGAGACGCTGCATCCGGCGCTGCCGCTTCTGGACCGCCTCCGTGTCCGTGACCAGAGGCTGGTTTCCCCGGACTTCGCGCAGGAACCTGTCGGCTTCCATCTGAAAGTCCGTCAGCTCCTGGGGCTTGTACTGTTTGAAGGTCCGCTCGGTCACGATGACGAACCCGTCGGCAAGCTCCCGGACCATCTTGTAGGCCGAACCGGCCAGGAATGAAGTCATGCGGGTGCCCGGAAGTCTAGCCGCCTCGGGCCGGAAGGCGCAACCCCTGCCGCCGCGCTGGGATCGAGAAATCGAAAGCGGGCGCCTGATCGCCCAATCGGATACATTCCTCCGCCATGGCGACTGACCGGTCCGATTACCTCGACTGCGACTCTCTCTTCACGGAGGAGCAGCGCCTGGTGCGCGACACCGTGGGCGCATGGGTCGACGAAAAGGTGCTTCCGATCATCGAAGACGCGGCGTACGAGGGCCGCTTTCCAAGGGAGCTCGTGCCGGACATGTCGGCGATGCAGCTCTTCGGGTCCACGATTTCCGAATACGGTCTGCCGGGCCTCGACAACATCGCTTACGGGCTGATCATGCAGGAGCTCGAGCGCGGCGATTCGGGCCTCCGGTCTTTCGTGTCGGTACAGTCGAGCCTGGTGATGTACCCGATATACGCCTTCGGGTCGCAGGCGCAGAAGGACAACTGGATTCCACGGCTCGGCAACGCCTCGGCCCTCGGGTGCTTCGGGCTGACGGAGCCCGACTTCGGATCGAATCCCGCCGGCATGCGAACCACCGCCCGGAAGGATGGCGACGCGTACGTCTTAAATGGCGCGAAAGCGTGGATCACGAGCGGCTCCATCGCCGACGTCGCAGTTGTCTGGGCGAAACTCGAGGGGACGATCCGCGGCTTTTTAGTCGAGAAGGGCACACCCGGCTTCTCGACGATCGAGCACAAGGGGAAGATGTCCCTGCGCGCATCGGTCACCTCGCAGCTCGCGTTCGAGGACTGCCGGATCCCCGCGGAGAACATCCTTCCCGGCGTCTCGGGGCTGAAAGGCCCGCTCTCCTGTCTGACGCAGGCGCGCTACGGGATCGCGTGGGGCGCAATCGGCAGCGCGATGGCCACCTACGGAGCGGCGCTCGACTACGCGAAAACCCGCAAGCAGTGGAAGGACCGGCCGATCGCCGCGCACCAGCTGGTGCAGGAGCGGCTCGCATGGATGGTGACCGAGATCACGAAGGGACAGCTCCTCTCCTGGAAGCTCGGCTCGATGAAGAACGCCGGCACGATGAAGCCGCACCACGTCTCGATGGCGAAGAGAAACAACGTCTGGGTCGCCCGCGAGTGCGCCAAACTCGCCCGCGAGACGCTCGGCGCGAACGGCGTCGTCAACGAATACCCGGTCTTCCGCCATCTCGCGAACATCGAGAGCGTGTACACCTACGAGGGAACCCACGACATCCATACCCTCGTGATCGGCGAGGCGGTCACGGGGATCGCCGCCTACAACCCTCCCGAGGAATAGCCTCGCCGGAGGCTCTACGGGCGGTTTGGCTGAATCGGGGCCGCGGGCCCGGGGCGATGACCCGGAAACCCCTGATGCGGCGAGATTTCGGCTAAAATAGCCCACTCGAGGGACAGGTGGGAATCACCGGCAATCTCAAGACGATGCAGCTCGCCGAGCTGCTCCAATGGCTGTCTCTCGGCCAGAAGACCGGAACTTTGCTCATCGATGGGCACGGTGTTGAGAAGCGGATCTACTTCCAGAACGGCCGCATCAACTCCTCGTCCTCATCCGACCAGCGCGAGTACCTCGGTCACTTCCTGGTCTCCCACGGCTACATCACCGAGGAAGAGCTCAAGATGGCCATGGAAGTGCAGGAGGAGTCCAACATCCTTCTCGGCAAGATCCTGGTCATGATCAACGCGATTTCCGAAACCGACCTGCTGCGGCTGATGCGCAAGAAGGCGGAGGAATCGATTTTCGACGTCTTTCTCTGGGAGGAGGGCGACTTCGAATTCGTGGACGGAGAGCTGCCGGAATTGAAGATGGTGCCGCTCTCCTTGGACGTCACCGGAATCATCATGGAGGGCATGCGCCGCTACGACGAGTGGCAGCGCATCCGGCTCCGCGTCCCGGACGACTCCGTCGTACCCCGGATCGTCCAACCGCTCAACATCGACGAGCTCTCCGAGCGGGAGAAGCTGATCGTCCCGTACATCGACGGGCAGCGCACGATCGAGGAGATCGCGCTTCAGACCCACAACGCGGAGTTCAACGTGGCGAGGCTCGTTTTCGAAGGGCTGCGGAACGAGACGATCGGGCTCGTGCACGTCGAGCGCCCGGCCCTCCAGGCGGTGGCGGTCGGGGGCGCGAGCACGGAGAGCGAGGTTGAGCAGTTCCTCGCCCGCGGCAAGGCGCATCTGAAGGACGATCCGCAGAAGGCGTACAGGATGTTCAAGGTCGCGTCGGACCTCGACCCGTCGGACGGGCGCGCCGCGGACGCGATCCGGCAGGCCGAGCGCGAAATCAAGGGAGCGCTCGAGAAGGACGGGATCACCGGCGATCGGATCCCCGAGCTCGCGATCCCTGTCTCAAAGCTGACCGAGCTCCCCTTCTCTCCGCACGAGGGATTCGTCCTGTCCCGGATCAACGGGACCTGGGACGTCAAATCCATCATGAAGATCTCTCCGATCAAGGAGCTCGAGGTCCTGATGATCTTCCAATCGCTTTTCAAGAGCGAAGTCATCCGCTGGAAGAAGAAATGAGGATGGAGACGAGCGCCGGCAAGTCCCCGATGATCACCCGCGCGCGCGCGCTGATGATGCTGGAGGTCGGCACTCCGGTCGCGGCGCTGCTGCTGCTGGTGCTGGAGCTGCCCACGATGCGCTCGGGGCACGCGCTCGAGATCGCGTTCTTCGCCGTCCTGGCCGCCGTCGCGTTTCGCCTGCGGGTCCGCTACGCGGGCAACTACCTGGGGGTCGAAGCGGCGGCTCTCGTCCCCGCGATCCTCCTGCTTCAGTCTCCCGCCGCGGTCCTGCTCGTGTGCGCGGCGGCGGACCTCCTGGCGAAGGTGCTTCGCCGTAACCGGCGATTCACCATGTCCTCGGCCTTCGATCTGTCGCAGATCAGCCTCGCGTACGGAATCGCCGCCGTTTTTTTCCGGGCGGTCCACCGCGTGGGCGGAGGGCCGGTCACGATCGCCGCGGAGGCCGCCGGGATTCTTCTCGTGTTTTTCTTCGTCAACACGCTGCTGGTCTTCGCGTACCTGGACGTTTCGCGAAGGGTCCCGCGAGAGCAGCTCCTCGAGATGGGGCTCTTTCAGCTCGTCACGTTGATTCTCCTGAGTCCGATCGTCGCGCTCGAGATCCTGGTGTATCCGCACTACGGAATCCCTGGAGTCCTTCTCGCCTTTTTCCCCGTGGTCCTCGCCTCCTTCGTCGTACGGGGCTTTTCTTCCGTCGAGGAGAAGTACCACGCGGTCGAGCTCGAGAACAGGCAGCTCGACGTGCTGCGCGAGATCGCCAACATCTTTTCGGTGGGCGGGCGCGGCGACCGGTACCAGCGCATCTTCGAGGCGCTCCGCCGGCTCCTCCCCGTCCAGGCGATGGCGATCGTCGAGTGGACCGACGAGTCCTCGCAGGAGGTCGCGATTCACGTGGCGGGGGACGTCAGCACGTCTCCGGAGGCGATCACGGCCTGGGTGCGGGAGAACCGGCTCGACGAGCGCGCCATCGACTCCACCAGCGAGGCGGTGGAGCGTCATTCCGACGAGGACCGCAAGGTGCGGCTCATCGCCGGTCCCGCTCACCAGCTGGTGACGCGGCTCTCGACGTACGAGCTCAACATGGGGGTGCTGGTGCTGGAAAGCGCCTTCCCCTCGATCCATTCGCGCACGGCGGTCGCCTCGATCGCGACGCTGGCCGAGCAGATCGCCTTAGTCCTCCAGGACCGCGCGATCCGCGCGCAGCTCCAGGAGCTCTCGGACCGCAACCGCGAGCGCGCCGAGACGTTGAACCAGGTCCTCGAGATCTCCAACGAGCTCAAGAAGCACCTGAATCTGGAAGCCCTGTTCCAGACGATCGTGAACGCCGCCGGGCGAAGCCTGGGGTTCAACGCCGTTCTTCTTTCCGTGTACGAGCCGGACCGCAACGCGTTCGTGCACCACGCGCATTTCGGCCTCGACCGGAAATGGGAGGAAATGAAGGGGCGCGAAATTCCGGCCGGCGACATCACCCGCAACTGGACCGAGGACACCCGCGTGTCGAAGTCCTACCACCTCCGTCAGCGGCCTCCTGGCGATCAGGGTTTCGCCGACAG
The DNA here is from genome assembly GCA_038319475.1 of Thermoanaerobaculia bacterium. GTDB lineage: Bacteria > Acidobacteriota > Thermoanaerobaculia > UBA5066 > Gp7-AA6 > JALYUA01. The sequence continues at coordinate 5,847 of JBBQDF010000030.1, read as the reverse complement.
CCTCGTCGGGCGCGTCAACCGGCGCACGGGGCCGAACTCCTGGAGGGCGCACGAGACCCTCTGGATCCCGTTCGTCTCCGGCGAGCGCCTCGTCGGTTGCCTGCGCGTGGACGATCCGAAGAACGGCCGGTCCCCGAGCCTCGATACGGTCCACGCTCTCGAGATCTTCGCGAACCAGGCGGTGACGGCGATCGAAATCGCGCGCTCCTACACGGACGCCCGGGAACAGAGCATTCGCGACGGCCTGACGGGCGCGTACAACCACCGCTACTTCCAGGAGTCGCTGCAGAAGGAGATCGGGCGGGCCGAGCGGCGGGGACGCCCCCTCTCCGTCCTGCTTCTCGACATCGACGACTTCAAGGCGATCAACGACAGCTACGGGCATCCGGTCGGCGACGCGATCCTTCAGCGCATCGTCGCGGAGATCCGCAACGAAGTCCGCGGGGACATGGACCTCGTCGCGCGGTACGGCGGCGAAGAATTCGCGGTCGTCCTCCCGGAGACTCCGTCGGACGCAGCCGCGGAGGTCGCCGAGCGCGTGCGCACGCGCATCGACGAGCGGCTCTTCCCGCCGCCCGATACGAACGAGATCGTGCGGGCGACCGTCACGAACGGAAACCCCACGTTCCCGAACGACGCGCGCACCAAGAAGGAACTGATCGACCGGGCGGACGCCGCGCTGTATCGCGCCAAGCGCGGCGGGAAAAACGCGGTCGTGGCGACTTCGACGAATCCCCTGCCGCCGCCGATGCCGCATTGACGGAGAACGTGAGGGTCGAGCGGTGAGCGTCTAGCGTTGAGCGCCGCTCGCACTCCGGTCAACCCTTCCGACCGGGCAGACAATCGGTTGACGGTTGACGGTTGACGTCCCCCTGAACCAGCGCTCGCTGACTCCCCCGTCGGAGAGCGCTATCGCTTTCCAGAAACCGCCGGCGACTTCGCATCGAAGAACCGCAGCGGCCACCGCGCGGCCTCTCCGGCGTAGTCGACCCCGATGCGAGGGGACTCGCGGATTTTGGGACGGCGAGCTCCCGGGCGGCGGAAAATTCTGATCGGGCCGCAGCCCGTCAAATCGCGTCCCGTGTCGGCGACCGTGATGCCCAGCCCCGCACACAGCTTTCCGGGTCCCGACAGGAGCCGCGGCGCGTCCCCCGGGCCTTCCGCCGCGCGCAGGAGGACCGCCTGCGCGATTCCCTCCTCGCGGGTGACCACATTCGCGCAGTGGTGCATCCCATAGACCAGAAACACGTACAGATGGCCGCCATCGGCGTACATCGGCTGCACGCGCTCGGTGCGACGGCCCTTCCAGGAATGCGCGGCCGCGTCGTCGATTCCGAGGTATGCCTCCGTCTCGACGATCCGCGCTCCGTACCAGGCACCGCGAAAGCGCCGGGCGAGCCATGTTCCGAGCAGATCCCTGGCGACGAGCGTCGTTTCGCGCAAGTAGTAGGAACGGGTCGGCTCCACCAGTCCGAGCGCGGCTGGATCAAGGCGGAGTCTCGGATCGGGCGCGCGCACGCCGCCTGCGCGGCCACCGTCGTCGGAAGCCCCGGTCCTGTGCCGGCGGCGCGATTTTACCCGGGGGATGTGGATCGGCTCTTGCACTACACCTCCCGTCTCGCGCCCGCAAAGGATTCCGACTACGGGACCCGCTGCTATCATCCCGCCGGTTCGCGAAAGAAAGGCATTCTATGAACATCGTAGTCACGGGCGGCGCCGGGTTCATCGGCTCTCACATGGCGCGCCGCCACCTCGCCGACGGACATCGCGTGGTGGTGGTGGACAACCTCTCGACCGGTCTCCGGGCGAAGGTTCCCGAGGGCGCGCGTCTCTTCGAGGCCGACATCGCGGAAGTCGATCTCGAGCCGCTCCTTCGTGAAGAAAAGATCGACGTCGTCTCGCATCATGCGGCTCAGATCGACGTGCGGCACAGCGTCTCCGACCCCCTGTTCGACGCGCGATCGAACATCCTGGGATCGCTGAAGCTGTTCGAGGCCTGCCGGCGGGCGGGAACCAGGCACATTCTGTTCTCCTCGACGGGTGGGGCCCTGTACGGCGAGCCCGAGGGGGGCATCCCGGCGCCCGAGAGCCATCCGACGAATCCGATTTCGCCCTACGGCTGCGCGAAGCTGTCGATCGAGAAATACCTCTACTACTACCGGGTGATCCACGGATTCAAGACCCAGATCTTCCGCTACGCGAACGTCTACGGCCCCGGACAGAACGGGATGGGCGAGGCGGGCGTCGTCGCGATCTTCTGCGAGGCGATCCTGCACGGCCGCACGCCGAAGATCCGCGGAGACGGCGGGCAGACACGCGACTACATCTACGTCGGCGACCTGGTCCGCGCGGCCGCCGCCGCGATCCCGACCGACGAGAGCGGCACGTGGAACCTGGGAACCGGCAAGGAAACGTCCGTCAACGAGCTGTTCCGCGAAGTCGCGAAGTCGCTCGCCTATGACAAGCAGCCCGAATACACGCCGCTTCCGCCCGGCGAGCAGCGCCGCAGCGTTCTCGACAGCTCGAAGGTGCGCGCCGACTTCCGGCTTCCCGGGTGGACCCCGCTCGAAGAGGGCTTAAAAGAAACCGCCGCGTACTTCCGCGAGAAGGTCAAGGCCGAAAAGCAGCAGAGGGAGACAGGGCCGAAGGCGTGATTTGAGGATCTCCCTCCACTGCCCTGCGGAGAGACTCTGCCTGAAGTGCCGAGGGGTCCTGGCCCGCGGAACGTGGTGTCCCCTGGAAGAGTGTTACGCCCTTTGAGGGACGTCTCTAATGTTCGATCGTGTTTTCGACCTCGATGTCGTTGCTTCGAACGGGCGATCCGGGACTTCACGAATAAATCGCGAGCCGGTCCCGACCTCCGGTCAGCAGAAAGGCCGAGAACGCCAGGTATCCTCGCCCGCGAGGGACAATCACGCGGGGTTCTCTCCAGCGCCGGCCCGGCTGGGCGGGAACGTCGAAAAGTGGTGCCCATCCCGCTCTGCTTAAACGAGCGTACCGAACCACGTGATCCGGCAGCCACCGAAAAACCAGCGCGTTCGGGTCAAACGCGATCAGACTATCGAGTTCGGACGTTTGCCCGGACAACGAAAGGGTGCCAGGGCCCGACTGCGAGTGCACTCCAGTGGTCGTCCGGTGACAGGAGGAAGCCCTCCGGAACGCCGTCCATCCGAACCGCCGCTCCAGAGCCTCCCGGCAACCGGTGGTACAGAAACCCCAACGGCTCATTTGACGGTGGCGGCTCGGCCCAGCGACTCACCGACGCCGAACCGATCCTGAGAAGACCCCAATCGATCGAGTGGAGATCTTCCGGATCCGCGGAGGGATCTCCTTCCCAGATTTCGCTCACCTGAAGCACCGAGCGCCACCGACCTCCCGCGCGGCGAAAGACCTCGGCGCGACGACTCACACTCGACCGAACGACTGCCCAGAAAGTACCCGACTGATCCATGGTAAAAAAAGGGTCGCTGGGCCCGGCTGCTTTGATGAACCCTTCGCTGCGCCACCCGGATCCCCTCCGGGAGACCACCTCGAGCCGGTTACCGGGCCGCACGAACGCCGCCAGTGCGACGTTTCCGTTCCCAGAACCAACGAGCCGATCGCCGGTCTGTGGGATCTCGCGGGCAGAAAGTCGGTCGGCATCCACTTCCAATAAGAGCGTCTCAAACGAGGCGACTTTGAGCCTCGGCCTATTCGACTCCACTCGAAAGAGGTATGTTCCCGCCGGCCCGGTTCGTCCTATGTACCCGAACCCCAGATAACCCTGGCTCGGGGCAGAACCCGTAACGCTGCTCACTAGAAGTATCGCTACCGGAAGAACACGCCGCCGCAATCGTGAAGGTCTCATAAATCCTCGTGAACGCATTCACGCGTGGAGAGGTGCCGCGGTCGGGGCGGTTCGAAGACTCCCAACGGACACGCGCAAATTTATCGAGTTCTCGTGGCTTCCTCAGAAAGCACCCAGGCCGCCCGGTCGTCCCCCGAATCCACGTGGAAGTTGTACCGCGGCGACTCAGCAGTGGCGACTTCTCGCCCCAATCAACAAGTCAGATAATTATCTCGCAAGCCCTACTCCCTCGCGCCTGCGCGCGCGCAGAAACCAGCCAAAACCTCTTAGATCATCGCCTCGTCCCGGAAGAGCTTCCCCGTCCGGAAACGGTCGGCGGAGAGAGCGGAGACGTCTACGAACGGCTCGCGATCCATCAGCATCGCGGCGAGAATCTCGCCTGTCGCTGGCGCCATCATTAGGCCATGGCCGGAGAACCCGCACGCGAGATACAGACCGGGACGGTCCGGGTGCTCGCCGAGGAGTGCGTTGTGATCGGCGGTCATCTCGTAGAGGCCGGCCCACGTCGTGACCGCCTCGAGTCCTGCGAGCTCCGGGACGCGATTCGTCAGGACCGCGGCGAGCCCGGTCAGCCGATCGGGATCGGGGGCGAAGTTCTCCCCTTCCGGCTCGTGCGTTTCCGTCTTCGCGATCACGATCGCGTTTCCCTCGCTGCTGCGCCAGTGGACGCCCGTCGGATCGATCACGACGGGGAACTCGTACGGCCACGGACGAGGGAGCGCCGCGCGCACGAGCTGCTGCCGCACGGGAGTGACGGGAATGGGAGCCTCCGCGAGCTCGCCGACACGGCGGGAGAATGCCCCCGCGGCGCAGACGAGCTTGCGGGTTTCGATGGTCCGCCCGCCCGCGCGAACGCCCGAGATGCCGCCGTCCGCGACGTCGATCGCCTCGAGCTCCCCTTCGAGAAACTCGACCCCCAGCGATTCCGTCTTCGCCCGAAACCCGGCGAGCACGGCGATCGGATCTCCGTACCCATCCTGCGGCCCGAAGAGACCGAACTCCAAATCCGAGACGTTCATGCCCGGAACGAGCCGGAGCATCCGGTCGCGATCGACCCTTTCCACGGCCACCCCGAAGGAGCGCATCTTCTCGAAGCGCATCGAAAAGCTCTCGGCGTTGGCCGCGTTCGCGAGAAAGAGGTAGCCGCGCTGCCGGAATCGCCCATTGGCGGGGTGCCCGTCCACGGCCATCTCTTCGTCGAACCGCTTGTAGAACTCGACGCTCCTCTGCGCCATCCGAGCGTTCACCTCCGTCGCGTACTGCTGCCGGATGCCGCCGAAAGCGAGGCGGCTCGAGGCGCGGCGGTAGGAGGAGTCGCGCTCCAGGATGGTGACGGACTCCGTGAAGCCCCCGCGCCGCAGGTGGCAGGCGATCGAGCATCCGATCACCCCGCCCCCGACGATGACGATTCCCCCCGGGACCACCGTCAGCCGATTGGACGCGAGGACCCGCCGGTCAGCCGGTTGCCTTCGACCGGGACGGGGACGGGATCATCTCCCCGCTTGATGACGACGACCGTCTGATCGTCTTCCGGCTCGCCGCCTCCCGCAAAGGCCTGGACGTCCTCGATCAGCCGCCGGGCGATTTCGTCCGCCGGCTTGTCTCGGATCGCGAGGAACGCTTCCGTCAGCCGGCTGATGCCGTACTCGGCGCCGTCGTCTCCGTGCGCCTCGAACATGCCATCGGTGTACATGAGGAGGGCGTCTCCCCGCTCGAGAAGGCGGAAGCCCCGGCTGTACGTGGCCGTCGACGACGGGCCGAGAACCATGCCCGTCTGCTTCAGCATTGTGACGCCTCGCGAGTGAAAGTGGAGAGGCGGAGGGTGGCCGGCGTTGACGTACATGAAGTTGCCCTCCTCCTCGACCTCGCCGTAGAAGAGAGAGACGAAACGCGTGGTCATCCGAGACTGGTTAATGATGCGGTTCAAGCGCTCGACCGTCCGGACGATCTTGAAATCGCGCTCCACCCCCATCCGAAGCCCCGTGTAGACATCCCGGACC
>JBBQDF010000029.1:0-12484 GCA_038319475.1 Thermoanaerobaculia bacterium | reverse complement strand
AGCGCCAGGAGGCAGAGAACGAGTGGGCGGCAGAGGGCCGGCCGCCGGAGAGGGCGTCGAAATCGAGCGTCGAGGAGGGCGAAGGACATGCGTCGAGAGGCGGCGATTCTACGGCAAACTAGGACGCCGGGCGGGGTCCGGGACGGCGTCGTTTAACGCGTCCCATCTGCTAGTGTTGCAACGCTCGCGCTGGCCGCCCGGCCGTCGAAACGGGCGGAAGAACCCGGGTCGCACCCGGTGCCGGCGCGACGGAGGATTTCTGAGACAGGAAAAAGACAGTCTCGGAGTGCGCCAGATCCCGGAGGGCGCGTACTGGGGCGCGCAGACTTCGCGGGCCGTCGAGAACTACCCGATCTCCGGCGAGCGCGCCCACCCCGAGATGGTTCGGGCCTACGCCCGGATCAAGAAGGCCTGCGCCGAGACCAACCTCGAATCTGGAAACCTCGCAACGGACAAGGCACGGGCGATCATCGCCTCGTGTGACGAGGTGCTCGCCGGCGGGCTCGCGGACCAGTTCGTCGTCGACGTTTACCAGGCGGGCGCCGGGACGTCTTTTCACATGAACGTCAACGAAGTGCTCGCGGGGCGGGCGGCCGAGATTCTGGGCCGTGCGCGCGGAGATCGAGACGCGGTCAACCCCAATGACGACGTGAACCTCGGCCAGTCGACCAACGACACGTTTCCTACCGCGCTCCACATGGCTGCCGTCGCGGTCGGCCGGCCGCTCGCGGTCGAAGTCGGCCTCGTCGCGGAGTCGCTGGCGCGCAAGGGGGCCGAGTTTGCCGGCATCGTGAAATCGGGCCGCACCCATCTCATGGACGCGGTGCCCGTCACCCTGGGGCAGGAGTTTCGCGCCTACGGCGCCGCGCTGGCGCACCGCCGCCGCGGTCTGGATCGTTCCTTGGACGATCTCCTCGAGCTCGGCCTCGGTGGCTCCGCGGCGGGGACCGGATTGAACACGTCCGCGGGTTTTCGCGAGAAGGCAATCGCGGCTCTCGCCCGACTCTCCGGCGAGCGCTACGTTCCGGCGGCCGACGCGCGGGAGGCGATGCAGAGCCGGGCGGCCGCGGGCGACTACTCTGCCGCGCTGCGGGGTCTGGCGGTCGAGCTTAACCGCGTCGCCAACGACCTGCGGCTTCTGGCCTCCGGGCCCGCGACGGGGTTGGATGAGATCCGCCTGCCTCCCGTTCAGCCTGGTTCCTCGATCATGCCCGGCAAAGTCAACCCGTCCCTGCTCGAATGTCTCAACATGCTCTGTTTCCAGATCGTGGGGATGGACACCGCGAACCTGCTCGCGGTGGCGGCCGGCCAGCTCGAGCTGAACGTCATGATGCCGCTCCTCGCGCACAACTTGACGCGGGGACCGCAGCTTCTGATCAACTTCCTTCCGATTTTTCGGACGCGATGTATCGACGGGATCACCGCGAACCCGGAGAAGTGCCGGCACTACCTGGAGGAGTCGCCCTCGGTGATCACCGCGCTGACCCCGAGAATCGGTTACGCCAAAGCGGCCGAGATCTTCAAGGAAGCGGTCGCCCGGGGCGTGCGCGTGCGCGAAGTGCTGCTCGAAAAACAGATCGTCACGGAAAAGGAGCTCGAGGAGGCGATGTCGCCGGCGATGCTCCTCGGTCCAATCGATTGAGCGGATTGAGCGGATTGAGCGGATGGAGCGGATGGAGCGGATGAGCGGATGAGCGGATCGGATTCTTTCGGCCGCCTCGCGCGGCCTCTCGACAAAGGAGGGAAGACCCGATGACCTGGCCTTCAGACTGGCAGACGAACGTCACGTTCCTTCTTCGCTGGGGTCACTTGCTCGCGGGCATCACGTGGATCGGAATGCTCTATTTCTTCAACCTCGTCAACGTCAATTTCATGAAGGAGCTCGACGCGGCTACCAAGGGGAAGGTGGTTCCGAACCTGCTGCCGAAGGCGCTCTGGTGGTTCCGGTGGGGGGCCTTCTGGACTGTGCTGACCGGCATCCTCTACTACATCCTCATCCTGCACACGGAGGCCAACGTCGGCCGGACCCTCGGCGTGGTCTTGATCGGCTGGATCGTTGCGTGGGTGATCGAGGCCGCGCTCCTCCGGATGTCGGTCGCGGGCGGGCCGCTCAAGGACGGCCGGGTCCTGGGCGTCCTCATCGGGATCCTCGTGGCGGTAACGGCCTACGGGGTCGCTGCGCTCATTCGCGAGGGCGGCAGCAACAAGTCGATCGCGATCGGAATCGGCGGTGGGCTCGGCACCGTGATGTTCATGAACGTGTGGATGATCATCTGGCCGCTTCAGAAAAAGATCATCGCCGCGACGAAGGCGGCGGCCGAAGGCGGCGCCCCCGCGCCGGCCGAGATGCCGAAGTGGGCGCGGCGGGCGTTTCTCGCGTCGCGGACCAATGCCTGGCTTTCGATCCCCATGCTTTTCTTCATGGGCGCCGCCAGCCACTTTCCGATTTTCGCGCGACTGGGCGGCGGCGGGTCCTAGAGAAAACGGGCGGCCTGCGGGCCGCCTTTTTTTGGGTTGCGCTTTGAGCTTTGAGCTTCGTTTCGGGGCCCGAGGTTGACAGCCGAGAACCGAGATCTGAGAACTGACAGCTGTAAGCCGACAGCTATGAGTCTTTTTCCGCCAGATAGTCGCGCACGAGCTTCATGTCCTCCCAGACGTCCTTCTTCCGATCGGGAGACCGCAGCAGGAAGGCGGGGTGAAACGTCGGCATCACGCGCACGCCGCGCGCGGTCTGCCACTGGCCGCGGAGGCGGGAAATCGCGAGATCGGTTTCGAGCAGTGCCTGCGCGGCGAAGCTGCCGAGCGTGACGATCACGCGGGGGGACACCAGGCGGATCTGCTCGTGGAGAAAAGGCCGGCAGGACTCGACTTCGTCGCGCTCGGGGTTGCGGTTGCCGGGCGGCCGGCACTTCAGGACGTTCGCGATGTAGACGTCTTCCCGCGTTCGCCCCATCGCTTCGATGATCTTCGTCAGGAGCTGTCCGGCGCGTCCGACGAACGCCAGCCCCTGCTCGTCCTCGTCGCGTCCCGGGGCTTCTCCGACGAACATCAGGTCCGCTTCGGGGTTTCCCTGGCCGAACACGATTTGCGTGCGGGTCGCGGCGAGCTTGCAGCGGGGACAGCCGGCGACGAACCTCTCCAGAGCCGGGATGTCCGGCATCGAGCCCGGGAGGAGCGCCGGGACGGCGGCGCTCGAGGCGGGAGTCGCCGCCGCGGTCAACCCGGGAGCGGCGGCGGTGTTCCAGAAGAGCTCGCGTACCCCGAGATCGCGGAAGTAAGCGAGCTCGTCTCGAAGCGGAGGGGGTGCGCTCACCGGCGCGGCCCGGACTTTTCCGAAAGCTCGCGGGGCCCGAGAGCCTCCGGGCGCAGCCTCAGGGCCGCGTCCCAGATCCCGTCCGCCACTTCGCGCTTGGACCGCCGCGAAATCTTTTCCGGGGGTCCCTCCCGGCCGAGGAGCAGCACCTCGTTGTCCGGCGACTCGAAGCCGATGTCGCCGCGTCCGACGTCGTTGACCACGACGAGGTCCGCTCCCTTCGCCTCGCGCTTGGCGGCTCCGCGCCGCTCGAGGTCCGACGTCTCCGCCGCGAACGCGATGACGAGCTGTTCGCGTTTCAAGGGGCGCAGCGAGGCGAGGACGTCCTGCCCGGCGGCGAGCTTCAGGGTGGCGTCGCCCTCGGTTCGGTGCATCCGGCGCGCGCTCGCTTGCGGGATGAAGTCCGAGACGGCAGCCGCCATGGCGAGCGCGTCGCACTCCGGAAACTCGCGCACGAGCAGACCGTGGAGATCGGCGGAAGTCTCGAAGCGGAGAAATCGGACGCCGCGGGGGGCCTCCAGGCCCGTGGGCCCGGACAGCAGCGTGACGGCCGCCCCCCGGTCGCGCGCGGCTTCCGCGAGCGCGTAGCCCATCCGGCCGCTCGACCGGTTGGAAAGGAAGCGTACGGGGTCGACGGGCTCGCGCGTCGGGCCCGCCGTGACGAGAATCCGGCGCCCCTCCATGTCCCCCCGGCGTCCGTCGGTCTCCAGGAGCGCCTTCGCGGCCGCGAGGATTTCCTCCGGCTCCGCCATCCGTCCCACTCCTTCGTGCCCGGACGCGAGAAAACCGGACGCGGGGCCTGCAAACCGCGCTCCCCTTATCGCGAGGACGTCGCAGTTCTCGCGGACTGCCGCGTTTTCCCACATCGCGGACTCCATCGCGGGCGCGAGGAGGATCGGGCCGCGATGCGAGAGGTAGTACGTGGTCAGGAAATCGTCGGCGAAACCGTTGGCGAATCGGGCGAGCGCGTGCGCCGTGGCCGGCGCCACGACGAGCAGATCCGTCCTCGCCGCCAGATCCACGTGACGGACCGCGGACTGATGACGATTTCCCCAGACCTCGGTCGGGACGTCTCGGCCCGACAGGACCGCGAAGGTGAGCGGCGAGACGAACTCGCGCGCGCCGCGCGTTAAGACGGGCTGCACCTCGAAGCCTTCGCGAACGAAGGCCCGGCAGAGCTCCGCCGCCTTGTATGCCGCAATGCCGCCCGAAACGCCGAGGACGACGCGGGGAGGCTTCATGATCGCGCGCCGCGGGCGGGCCCCCGTCAGACGGCGGCTTCTTCCTCCACCTCAGACTCGACCGAGGCGCCCTCGTTCTCCGCATCCTCGAGCACGCCACCCTCGGCGCCGTAATCCCAGCGCACGCGGTTCTCTTCGAACTCTTCCGCCGCAAGCCGCGTGGGCTTGGTCGGGCGGTCGGATTCGATCTTCGGACGGGCGCCACGCATCAACTGCTCGGCCCGCCGGGCGATCAAGAGAACGAGCCGGAACTTGCTGTCCACACCTTCGGGGATGTTCTGAATCATAGGAGGACCTCTCTCTGAACGGTCAGCGGAATTCCTTGCGGATGCGCTCTAAACGCATCGCCTGCCGGGCGGGCGTCAGCCGCCTCGACCGAACGATGGATTGTAACTCAAGAGTCGCCCGATCGAGGTCATCATTCACGATAACGTACTGATAATCCATGGCTTCCTGGATCTCCTTGGAGGCGTTGATCAACCGTTTCCGGATGACCTCCTCACCATCCAGACCGCGAAGGCGCAGCCTCTTCTGCAGCTCCGGCTGCGACGACGGGGCGATGAAGATCATCACCGCCTCGCGGTAGACGCGGCAGACGTCTCGCGCCCCCTGGACGTCGATGTCCAGCACCACGTCTTCTCCGGTGTCCAGGCGCGGCAGCACCTCCGCCTTGGAGGTTCCGTAAATATTGTCGTGCACCTCGTTGTGCTCGAGAAAAGCATCCGAGGCCGCCATCTCCTGGAACTGCGCCACCGAAATGAAGTGGTATTCGCGGCCGTTCGTCTCCCCTGCCCGCATCGGCCGGGTGGTGTGAGAGACCGAGAAGTGAAGCGGTTCGCCCGGCGGGTCGTCTAATAGCCGCCGGATCAGGGTGGTCTTTCCTCCGCCCGAGGGCGAGGACACGATGAAGAGGTCTCCGCGCGCGGGCTGGCTCATTCGACGTTCTGGACCTGCTCGCGGATCTTTTCGGTCTCCGACTTCATTTCGACGACGTCCCGCACGAGCTGGAGGTCGCGGGCCTTCGACCCGAGCGTGTTCAACTCCCGGAGGATCTCCTGCGACAGGAACTCGAGCTTCTTGCCGACGGGGCCGTTGGCGCCGAGGAGCTCCGCGAACGCGGCGAGGTGCCCCTGCAGCCGGGAAAGCTCCTCCGCGATGTCGGTCCGATCGACCGCCAGCGCCGCCTCCTGCTCGAGCCGCGTCGAATCGAGCGGCAAATCGGGCACCAGGGCAGCCAGCCGCTCGCGCAGGTTCTGCAGAAGCCGCGCGGAAACCTCCTGGCGGCGCGAAGAAAGCGCGGCCGCCTTCTCCTGGAGGAACACGATTCGGGCGGCCAGATCCGCCGCCACGGCGCGGCCCTCGGCTTCCCGCATGCCGACGAGAGCCTCGGCGGCTTCGCCCGCTAGCGCCTCGACCGCCGCGAGCTCTTCCGGCAGGAGCTCGCCGGCGGCGTCCTCGATCGACAGCGCTCCCGGGATCGACAGCAGGTCGCGCACTTCGAGGCGCCCCGCGATCGAGAGCTTTTCCGCGGCGGCGCGGATGCGCGCGACGGCCGCCTCGAGGAGCGCTTCGTCGATCATGACTTCGCTCCGGCTCTCCGCTTCGCGGCGGATCCGGAGAGTGATTTCGACCTTTCCGCGGGACACCCGCGACGAGAAGGCCTTGCGCAGCACGGGCTCGAGCATGGCCTCGGTCTCGCGCAGCTTCACCGTCAGGTCGAGGAACCGGTGATTGACGCTCCGGGAGGAGATCTCGGCGGAGGCGCCGCGGCCGACCTCTCCCTGCGCGCGCCCGAACCCCGTCATGCTGCGGATCATCGGGGTGCGGCGACCGCCTCGGCGGCCTCCGTCTCGGTGAAGTACTGCATCGCGTGCAGCCGATGGTACACGCCGGGCCGCGCGAGCAGCTCCTGGTGCGTCCCCGATTCGACCAGGCGCGCCCGGTCGAACACGAGGATGCGATCCGCCCGCCGGACCGTCGAAAGCCGGTGGGCGATGACGAGAGTCGTTCGGTCCTTCATCAGGTTCGTCAGCGCCCGCGCGACTAGGGCCTCCGATTCGGTGTCGAGCTGGGAGGTGGCCTCGTCGAGGATCAGAATCGGGGCGTCCTTATAGATCGCACGCGCAATCGCGAGGCGCTGCTTCTGCCCTCCCGAGAGACGGCCGGCGTTTTCCCCGACGAAGCTGTCGTACCCATCCGGCAGGCGGTCGATGAATTCGTCGGCATAGGCCGCGTGGGCGGCCGCGCGCAGCCTGTCTTCCGAGGGGGAGGTCTGCCCGTAGGCGATGTTGCTCCGCACGCTCGCATCGAAGAGGACCGTGTCCTGCGTGACGAGGCCGATCTGCTCCCGCAGCGAACGCAGCGTGGCGTCGCAAATGTCCACGCCGTCGAAGGTGATCCGGCCCGCCGTCGGGTCATAGAGCCTCGGGAGCAGGTTGACGAGGCTCGTCTTTCCGGCGCCGGAGGGCCCGACGATGGCGACAGTTTCGCCGCGGCGGATCGTCAGGTCGACGTCGTGCAGGACCGGCTGGTCCTCGTAGCGGAAGCTCACGTTCTCGTAGCGGATCGCCTCGGAGAAAGGCCGCAGGGGTGACGCGTCCGGCTTTTCCCGGATCTCGCTCACCCGGTCGACGAGCTCGAAAACGCGCCTGGCCGAAGAGAGCGCGAGCTGGATCGCCATGTTGATGCGCGTGACGTCCTTGACGGGCTTGTACATCATCATCACCGCCGCGAGAAACGAGAACAGCTCCCCGACTTCCATGCGGTGCGCGTGGATCTCGGAGGCGGCGTAGACGAAGAGGGCCGAGAGCCCGATGCCGGCGAGGATCTCCATGAACGGGGCGTTGCCGGCCTGGATCCTCACTGTCCGCCGGTTGACCCGGAAATAGTCGTTGTTTGCCTCCTCGAACCGCCGCGCTTCGAAGTCCTCCATGGCGTAGGTCTTGATCACGCGGTGGCCGCGCAGCGTTTCCGAGAGGATCGCGCCGAGGTGCCCGATCCTCTCGCGCGCCGCGGTGGCCGCCTTGCCGAGCCTTCGCGCGTTGCTCACGATCGGGAGAAGGATGACGGGCGCGAGCAGGAAAATGATGAGGGTGAGCCGGGCATTCATCGAAAAGACGTAGACGAGCAGGAGTACCAGCGTCAGGCCGCCTTGAACGAGGTCCGTGAGCTGGTGACCGAACGCGGTCTGGATCTGCTCGACGTCGGAGAGCATGCGGCTCATCAGGTCCCCGGTCGAGCTCTCGGAGTAGAACCTCGTCGATTGCCGGAGCAGCCTGTCGTACGCCTTCCGGCGCAAGTCGCGGACCATCGCGACGCCGACCCCGTTCAACTCGAATTCGGAGATGTACGAGAAGACGTTCTTCGAGATCAGCGCAAGCAGGAGAAGCAGCGGAACGGCGAACCGCACCGGAATGCCACGGCTCTCCGCGGAATGGCGCGCGGAGAGGTAGAACGCGTCGAGCCAGCGCAGAAGCGCCGCTCGCGCCCCTCCCCCGCCGAACCCCGATAGCCGCGCCGCGGCTCCCGCCCCGAGCGCATCGTCGATCACCTTGGCCAGCAGAAACAGCATCGCGACGGTCGAGATCGACACCACGACCATCGCGAGGAGCGCGAGAAGCGCGCGGCCGCGGTAGCGGGCGAAGGCGCGCAGCAGCCGCGGGAACGGCTTCATCGCACGGCGCCGGCGACGGACGCCCCGGCCGGCGCGGCGGCCTCCCGCCGCTCGATCGCCTCGAGGACGGCGTCCGCGGCCCGCTCGGTCGCGCCCGGAGGCCCCAGCCTCGACGCGACGCCCGCCAGAGCCGCGCGCATCCGGGCGGCACGCTCGGGGGACTCCAGGATCATCGCCCCTTCCTCCTCGAGGCGCCCTGCGTTCGCTTCCTCCTGGATCAGCTCGGGAACGATCTCCGCTCCGTGAACGATGTTGACGAGAGAAATCCATGGCACCCGGATCAGGAGGCGGCCGACGGCGGCGCTGGCGGCCGAGGTGCGGTACAGGACGACCATCGGGGTGCCGCAGAGCGCCGCTTCGAGGGTCGCGGTGCCGGAGGCGACAAACGCCAGATCCGCGCCCGCCAGCAACCGGTGCAGTCCGTGCTCCTCCACGCGGATCCCGCCGGAGACCGCGGTCGCGAAGAGGTCCGCGGGGAGTCCGGGGGCCCGGACCGCGACGACGTCGAGGTCAAAACGCCGGGAGAGCCGCACGGCGGCCTCGGCCATGGGCTGCCAGTGGCGGGCGATTTCGCCGCGGCGGCTCCCGGGAAGCAGGACCAGCCGCCTCTTTCCGGGCGCCACTTCCGGGGCGGCGGGCCTTTCCAGACCCTCGCGGACGTCGTCGACGAGAGGATGTCCGGCGCAGACCGCGTCCGCGCCGTAGCGCGCGTAGATCTCCGACTCGAAGGGGAAGAGCGTGATGATCCGCCGGGCGCGGGCGGCGATCGTCTTTGCCCGGCCCGCCCGCCAGGCCCAGACCTGCGGGCTGACGTAGTAGATCAGGGGAATCCCGAGGCGGGCGAGCCGCCGGGCGAGGAGAGCATGAAAATCGGGAAAATCGATCAGCACGGCGGCGGCGGGTCTCCGGCGGCGGGCGGCGCTTTCGAGCGCCACGAGCGCCTTCCAGACTCCCGGCAGTTTCTCGAAAACTTCGAAGATCCCCACGACCGACAGAGCTTCCGACGGGACGATCCGGTCGAGGCCGGCCTCGCCGAGCCGCGGACCTCCCATTCCGAAGAAATCCATCGCGGGTCGCCGGCGGCGAAGGGCGCGGAGGAGCCGGGACCCGTAGATGTCTCCGGAAGCTTCGCCGGAAGAGATGAGCAGGCTCAAGGAGATCAGAGTAGCAAAGCGAACGGGAGGCTGCGCCCGCCGGCGGGTGTCTGCGCCCGCCGGCGGGTGTGCGGCTCTTAAGATTCTCCCGATTTCCGAGGACTGCGCCATCCTCCTCTCCCTGGCGAACCGCGGTGATCGGCTGCGGCCTGATCGGCCAGCGCCACGCCGCGATTCTGGCCGGCTCGCCACGGTCCGAGCTCGTCGCGTTAGTCGACGTCCGCGACGATAAGGCCCGTCGCCTCGCGGAGAACCAGGGCGGGCGCTCCTATATCGATCTCGACGCCCGGCTCGAGGCCGAATCCCCTGATCTCGTGGCGGTCTGCACTCCCTCGGGAGACCACGCCGGGCACGTCCTCGCCGCGTCGCGCGCCGGAGTGCCGAACGTGCTCGTCGAAAAGCCGATGGCGCTGACTCTCTCGGACGCCGACGCGATGATCGCGCAATGCGACGGCGCGGGGACGCGCCTCTTTGTCGTGAAGCAGAACCGGTACAACCTTCCCGTGCGGAAGTTGAAGTCCGCGCTCGATTCCGGAAGATTCGGAAAGCTGGTGCTCGGGACAGTCCGGGTGCGGTGGTCCGCCGGCAGGACTACTACGACCAGGCGGCCGGGCGGACGTGGGCGATGGACGGCGGAGTCTTCTCGAACCAGGCCTCCCACCACACGTGGACATGCTCCTGTACACGATGGGCGCCGTGCGATCCGTCCAGGCGATGGGCGCCACGCGGCTGGCCTCGATCGAAGCGGAGGATCCGGGAATCGCGCTGCTGCGGTTTGAGAGCGGCGCCCTGGGCCTCGTCGAGGCGACGGCGGCGGCCCGGCCCGCTGACCTCGAAGGTCGATCTCAGGATTTCGAGGCGCGGTCGATCGCGCGGATTTCCAGGATTTCGCGGGCGACCCATCCGACGATGCCGCACACCGCCTAGCCGTGAGGGGTCAGGCGGACGACGGCACTCGGGTGCGAATTTTTTCGAATCTTCGGGTTGCGTCTCAGGCTTCACGCCTCACGTTTCACGATGGGAACGGGTACATCAGCCACGCCACGGCGAGGCCTCCGACGATGAGTGCGCCGAAGATCTTTCCGAACAGCACCAGGCGGTCCCGCCGCTTGTTGCGCCAGACGAAGGCGAAGAAGACGGAAACCAGAAAGGCGTAGAGCGCCATGATCAGGAAGTGGTCCACGGGAACGAAGGCCGCCGGAGGGGTCACGCCTTTCTCCCCAGGGCGATGTCGAAGGCGTCGAGCATCAGAAGCAGATTCATCAAGCCGGCGGTCAGAAGGTACGCGCAACCGTATTCGTACGTCACGGCGAGGACGGCGCCGCCGGGATTGTCGGAGAGCAGCCGGCCCGCGACGTTCAAAAGACCCGCGCCGTACACGGCGAACGTGGCGAGGATCGAAAGCGGCTGCCCGGGCTCGACCGTGTAGAGCCGGCCCTGGAAAGACATGCCGAGAAGGAACGTGACGGAGACCACGGCGGCGTAGACCAGGGCCGTGCGTGGCCGGCGAAGGTATGCGTGGCCGAGACCCGGAAAGACCCACGCGAGGACCACAGCGATCCAGCGCCGGGACGCGTCGGGCGCCTGAGGCGTCATTCCCGGTCACCCGCGAAAAGCGGCCGGAGGCGGGCAAGCGTCGCGGCGGGCTCTTCGGGCACGACCCGCACGTTTCCCGTTGCGGTCATGAAGTTCGTGTCGCCGCTCCATCGCGGCACCAGGTGCACATGGTAATGGTCGGCCACCCCGGCGCCCGCCGCGGAGCCGAAGTTGATCCCGACGTTCAAGCCGTCCGTCTTGTAAGCGGAGGTCAGGATGCTCTCGGCTTTCGCGACCGTCCGGATCAGCTCCGTGAGCGTCTCGTCGGGCGACCCGGAGAGCCGCGCTTCGTGCGCGTAGGGCGCCACCATGACGTGCCCGTTCGTATACGGATATCGGTTCAGGATCACGAACACTTTCCGGCCGCGGAAAACGACGAGGGTCTCCGTGTCGCTCTCGGAAGCGGCGGCCTCGCAGAAGAAACAGGGTCCCGACTTGTCGGACACGAGATATTCGTAGCGCCAGGGCGCGAAGAGGACGTCCGGCATCGACCCCTTAACGGTTGATGAGCTCTTTCAGTTCCTTGCCGGGCTTGAAATACGGGATCTTCTTGGCCGGCACGGAGACCTTCACCCCGGTCTTCGGGTTGCGACCCATCCGGGCGCCGCGCTCCCGCAGCCGGAAGGAGCCGAAGCCCCGCAGCTCGATTTTCTGACCTTCCTTGAGCGACCGGACGATAGCGTCGAAAACCGTGTCGACGATCGCCTCTGCCTGCTTCTTGGTGACGTCCGTGGCGACCGCGACCCGCTCGATCAGCTCGGCTTTCGTCATGGATGTTCCTCGAAGAGACGGGCGGACCGGCGAGCGGGCCTGAGCGCCCGAAGATCATCCCGTGTACCCGTCGACATGCTCCGCTCTACCCGCTAACTCTTCGGGGCGGCGTCTTCCGCCTTTTTGCGCGTGCGCTTCTTCTTGACGGGGGTGGCAGCGTCGTCGGCGGCTACCGGAGCGGAGGCCGCGTCGGCGGCGGGTTCCGCGGACGCCTCGGCAGCGACTGGCAGCGCGGGGGCTTCGGTGGCGGCTTCGGGGGCCGGGGCCGTCGCGGGCTCGAGTTCCCCCTCGGCCGGCGGAGGAGCGGGGGCCGCCGGGTCGACGCCCTGACCGGAAAGGCCGACCTTCATTTCGGCGTCCTCGATCCGAAGGATCCGAGCGCGGAGGGGGTCGCCTTCCTTGAAGTGATCCTGAGGCTTCTCGCCGCGTCCGACCGGCGTCTCGGAGACGTGCATCAGGCCCTCGACCAGCCCTTCGATCTGCACGAAGACGCCGAAGTCCGCGACACGGGTGACGATCCCGTCGACCACGTCGCCGGCCTGATACTTGTCCTTGAAGGTCTGCCAGTCGTTTGGCTGGAATTCCTTGATGGAAAGCGAAATACGCCGGTTTTCCTGGTCGATCGACGTGATGATCGCTTCGACGTCGTCGCCCTTTTTGAGGACCTCGGACGGGTGCTTGATCCGCTTGGTCCACGACATGTCGGACACGTGGACGAGCCCGTCGACGCCCTCTT